>NZ_JBXXZH010000081.1:0-34736 GCF_059640475.1 Calothrix sp. CBUCES-K 9914 | reverse complement strand
TTGTAAATCAAGCATATTTATAGATTTTAATTAAAATTTAGCACGCTATGTACGATAGAACCGTTTTTGGCAACGTCGCTTAACCGCAAAAGTTCTGGTATTGTCACAAAAGTGTAACCTTGTGCTTTGAGCTTACTAACAATTTGCGGTAACGCTGCTATGGTTTGAGCGCGATTGTTACCACCTCCATCGTGCATTAAAACTATACCACCTGGTTTGGCTTGTTTTATAACTCGATTCACTAATACCTCAACAGGGGGATGACTGTAATCAATGGAATCTGCCGACCACATAACAATTGTATAATTATGCTTTTTCGCGTAATCAACCACACCATTGGTCATTATCCCTCCTGGTGGTCGAAATAAAGTGGTTTTTACACCTGTGGTTTTGTAGATTAAATCGGAGGTGCTTTCGATTTCCCTACCAGCAACTTCTTCACTCATCCCACGATAAAAGTGGTGCCAGGTATGGTTGCCAAGTGCATGTCCTTCTTCTGTGATTCGCTTCGCTGGTTGGGGAAAATTAATAAGCGAATCGCCTAACATAAAAAATGTTGCTTTGACGTTATTTTGTTTGAGAATATCTAAGATTTTGTCTGTATTTTTATTCCAAGGTCCGTCATCAAAAGTTAAAGCAACTACTTTTTTTGCTGTATTGACTTTACCTTCTTGAATAATTGCACCTTGAAATTGTTTTGGAATGCTGTACAGCAAACCTTTCGCTTGTGCTGACTGTTCCCAACTGTTTATGATTGAGGCTTCTAATTCTTCAAGGCGTTGTTTTGTACTTATTTTTGATTTGAGATTAATATTATCTTTAACCTGCACAATTTTATTTGAAGATAACAAATTATAACTATTTAAAATATTAATTAGCGCGAATAAAGCAGGAAATAAAGCGATGATCGCAAACCATAACTTTGGCTGCTGAAAGAAAGAAATATTATTTTTCATATCTAATTACCGAGAAAATAATTTATAATTTAGTTATATAGCATTCCTATATGAGTTGTGAAAAATTAAATTACTGTAATGAACCACATAATCCGGAGGATTTCCCGCAGGGTAGGCACAAAGGACACAAAGCAAGAAAAAGAAGATAGATGTTTAAAATTTCACGCTCTTATTTAGGATTGCTATATAAAGGATAACTACAATAAGGTAAAGAAATCGGAAAGAAATATTATTTTCTGGAAAATATTTAAGGATGGCTTGGGGGTAAATTCGTAGCCATCGGTAGATTTACATGAAAAGTACTACCAATGCCAAGCTGACTGCTAACTGTAATGTCTCCTCCGTGATAGCGGGCAATAGCGCTAGCGATAGCTAAACCTAGTCCTAAACCACCTGAGCGTCTACTCCTAGCTTTATCTGCTCTCCAAAAGCGGTTGAAAACTAGGGGGATATCTTCGGGGGCAATACCAATTCCTGTATCTTTAATATCGACAACGGTAAACTTATCGCGGTGAGCTATCGAAATATTTATCACTCCACCATCAGGTGTGTATTGCAAAGCGTTTTCTAATAAATTAGAAAATAAACGTTTTAATAAAGTGACATCACCTCGAACAAAGATTTCATCGCTAATTTCCGCTTTCAGCGTGATTCCCTTAATTTCTGCTTGTGATATTAATAATTCGACTAAATCTTCCAAAAATTCATCTAGGGGTATTAATAACCAATCTTGAGCAGAACGTGTTGGTAATTTGTCAGTTCGGGCAAGTAAAAGTAAATCTTCAACCAAACGAGCCATTTGATTAGTTGCTGATGCAATTGATTGCACTTTTTTGACATCGGAGGGATGAATTCTTTCTGGGTGGTTCATCATTACTTCTACCGAAGTTTTTACCGCAGTTAAAGGACTACGCAACTCGTGGGAAGCATCTGCTGTAAATTGTTTTAATTCTTGGAAACTTTGTTCGACAGGTTTTAAAGATTGCTTTGTTAACCACCAACTACCAATGCTACTGAGAATAAAAGCGATAATTCCACCGCAACTAAAACCCCAAATTAATCTATTCAGTTCTGCTTCTAAATCATGAATTGATTCACTTATCCTCACATATCCTTGAAGCTGTTTTTTGGTTTTATCTGCATAAACTGGAACGGTAATACTACGAAGTTTTCCAAATTGATTAGTATAAACATCAATACGTAAAGGTGTTACGGGAAGATGACTACCGGCTTGACCGAGAAGCATACCTTTTGCATCGAACCATTCTACACCTTGATGATTTTCACGTAAATCTTGCCAAGGAATATCTAAATCGCCATCATTATCTAGAATGCGGGGTGTTTTACTATTAATATATTTTTTATTAGTCTTAATTAATGGTAAGCTATGAGCTGCTGCATCAGCTAAGGTTAACATTTGGCGGTCTAGCTGTTCATATAAGTTATAGGCGATAAAATGATATACACTAAAGGTTGATATTCCAAAAATGCCGACCATAATGCTTAAATAAGAAAATAACAGGCGCCTCTGTAATGCTTTAAACATAAGAAAATAAAAAAATACGCACTTAAATATTTTGTTTAAGACGATACCCTAAACCGTAAACTGTCTCAATGAAATCAGCATCGGCTCCACCTAATTTTAATTTTTGGCGCAAACTTCTAATATGGACTTTAATTGTTTCTTCTCCAGGTGGTTCCTCAAATGACCACAGAGCTTCCAGAATTTGATTGCGATTAAACGTGCGATGATTATGACGTAAGAATAATTCTAAAATCCTATACTCAGTTGGTGTTATATGCAAAGGCTTATCTTGATACGTTACCTCACAAGTATTGGGATTCAAACGCAAGTTTTCCCATTCTAGTATGGGAGGTAATATTGTATTTACTCGTCTGAGTAAAGCACGAATGCGAGCCATTAATTCTTGCAAATCGAAAGGCTTAACTACATAATCATCGGCGCCTGCATCCAAACCCATCACCTTATCAGTACTGGTATCTTTAGCAGTCAGCATTAAAATAGGTATGGAATAACTAGAAAGCCGCAACTTTCGACAAAGCGTTATACCATCTAGCTTCGGTAACATTAAATCTAATATAATTAATTCATAGGAAAAAGCTTCTGCAAAATCCCACCCCAGCTCACCATCACAAGCAATGTCAACAACATAATTTTGGTCAGTAAGTGCTTCGGAAAGTGCCTCGGCAATACGCTCATCATCCTCCACTAATAAAATTTTCATGCATTTATTATCTAAGAATTACTACTATTTATCATAATAGCCGCCAAGCAGGTAAAAAACTCGGAAAGATAGCTTGCACGCGGTCATAAATTGCATAACAGTTAATATTCAAGATACAGGTATGTATTGGTATTCCACCAGAACATATACCGTTAGTGTTCAAGCATTTTTGGAGAGCAGATAAAGCAAGAAGCCGACGTAATGGGGGTTATGCATATTTTTGATACCTTTTGCACAGGTTTCCTCAAGGAATGCGTCAAGGTATATTAAAAAAACTACCAGTGATAAATGCTGCTTCTCCTCCAAGCGTTTGCCATAGGGCGCCTGTTAGTAGGTTCCCTATGGCAAAAGGGTTAGCCCAACAGCTACATTTATTTTTACAAAACATTGGCACGAAAATTGCACAAACAAAAAAATAAGTATAAATGGTACTTGAAAATGAAAAAACAATCAATCAGCAAGCTTCGGCACTATCCAAGCTTACTTAAACCGGGATGACAAGTAAATGGAGTGCTACTTTCTGACGGTAAACAATTACACTTACCTTCACATCTTAGCAGCGCGAATAACAGGCTATTCTTAGCCCCCCTTCCACGCGCTACGGTGTACACACAAGTCTCCTAAAGTTACTTTCCTTCTCTTTCTTTGTGTTCTTTGTGCCTTTGTCGTCTCTACAATATTTAAAATATCCAATCAACCCACTATCCACGCATCGAAATGATTTTTCTTAGATACATCGTCATTAGTCTTACTTATATAGGTTTAGGTTTAGGGTATATACCTGGTTTACGGATGAATCGAGCTAGTATTGCTTTAGTCGGCGCCTCTTTGCTTATGGCATTAGGGGTTTTAGACCTGAAAGAAGCATGGGGAGCCATTGATTATAAAACGCTAATTTTTCTTTTTAGCATGATGGTGGTCGCCACCAACTTAAATTACTCTGGTTTTTTCCAACTAGTGCTAAATACTGTTACGTACTATGTCCGAAGTCCTTTTGGTTTGCTAATAGTTTTAATATTTAGTAGTGCAATACTATCAGCTTTTTTTCTTAATGATACTATTGCCTTAATTCTTACTCCCTTAACTCTTGGCTTAACCCAAACCTTAAACCTTAATCCTATTCCTTATTTACTTGCTTTGGCAGCAGCAACTAATATTGGTTCTGTAGCAACATTAAGTGGTAATCCTCAAAATATCCTCATTGGTTCTTCCTCTCATATTAGCTATCTTAATTTTGCTAAAGCTTTAACTCCTATTGCACTTGTTAGTTTGCTAATTGAGATTACATTATTATGGTGGCTATATCCAGATGTGCGCTCGATTAAGTCAAGTTTTCGTGACACTCCTGTACGTAATCACGTACTTAAACCGCTATTAATAAAAAGCCTCTTAATAACCGCAGGATTATTGGCTGCATTTTTAATTGGTATAGAACCAGCCCAAGCAACACTAATAGCAGCGGGTTTACTATTTATTACTCGTAGAATTAAACCACAACGAATATTAAATAAGGTAGATTGGGACTTACTAGTGATGTTTTCTGGGTTATTTATTGTTACAGCAGCAGTGGGAAAATTAGGAATATTAAATATATTTAGTAATTATATCCATACTCCCCTCAGTGTACTAGCAGTAACTGCTCTGCTTTCAAATGTAGTTTCCAATGTTCCAGCAGTATTACTACTAGAACATTTAATTCCTCATCCAGATACAAAAACCTGGTTATTATTAGCTGCTGGGTCTACCTTAGCTGGGAATCTAACTTTATTGGGTTCTGTTGCTAATTTAATTGTTGCGGAGGCTGTCGCTAAACTCGGTTTTCAATTGTCTTTTTGGGAACATTTACGTTTTGGATTACCATTAACTGTTCTGACTCTCATCTTAGCTTATTGGTGGATTTAATTGGCAATAGGTTTTGGCGCCAAAGATACAGTTTGCCCATTTATGAGTAGGTTTGTCGCTTCTATAACCTGTCCGTAACGATTACGAACACCAAACCCCTGCGCTTTGATTTTATCTCCCACATTTGCAATACTGACTAGTTGATTACCCACATGAGGCGGAAATTTAACGATGGCGCCATTAGAGACAATGATGCCATTAATTTCTCCTCGATGTCCTACCAACCAGTTCTGAGCAGTTCCTTCAACAGATAAAGTCCTGTAGTTACCACTAGGTTGTTGAGGTGGTATTGCAGGACGTTGAGCTACTAAAGTTTGTCCAGTTTGGGTAGTAATACTTTTGGCTTTCACCTCTTGACCAAAGCGGGTAGAGGTGCCTAACTTTCCAGAAATGGTAACTTGAGTTCCCGATGTCACTGTTGCTACCAAGCTATCCCTCATATGAGGAGGAAATTTCACCTGCAACCCATTATTAAGTAAAAGTCCATCAACCTTGCCTTCAGGGTTGAGAAGATACTGCTTTACAACTCCAGTCACAGTCGTGTCATCAGCCTTGGGAAATATCGGAGGTAGAGATTTGGGGTCAAGGGTGTCTTGGTGATTAGTACTAATATAATCTTGATTATTTTCTTTTGAGCGTCCAAATGGTGTAATGTTACTAGCCATAATGTTGTAAGCTGATAAAACGAAAAAAGCAATTACGGCGCCAGTACCGCCACTAATTAAAATTAACTTTAACTTTCGCTGCCGCTCGCACGCTTGAGTTTCCTTTGCTTTAATTTGTACTAATGCTTGTTGAATCAAATTTGCAGGAATTTGCACTTCTGCTCCAGCTTCGATTAGCTCTTCTAAGGAATAATTGTGATTTTCTTGGGCATATAAATTAGCCGCAACAGCAAAAACATCCGCAGCAATATCTTTAGGAACACGAACTTCTGAGTCTTTCATGACAATAATTAGGCTTAATTCAATAAATAACTAAAATTTAATAGTGCAATTATCATGCCAAAGATACAAGACAATTGTGCGCTGGTGTAACAATAATTGGTGAGCAACTAAAATTCACCATAATTTTAGTAGTCTAGGTACAATTGTTCTCGGGAATTCAATGAAACCTATAGTGTTACCTCAACCCTGGACACTCCGGCAACAGCTAACAATCCTAACTATCCTTTTTTTAGGCTTGAGTGGAGCTGCTTTATGGCTTGTAATACAATTATTTCAAAACTTGGAAGGCGCTGTTGTTGCCAGAAACCAGAGAGAGCTAGCTTTTGCCAACACTAGACTGATTAAACTTTTTTGGGAATCAAAAGGGCAAGCACCAAAGGTAGACAAGCAGCAGGACAAGCATTTGCAGGAACTCTCAAATGAAGCACTCTTCAATTTCTCAAGAGTAGAAGGGGGGTTCTACCTGCGAGAACTTGATCGGCTTTTAGGTTATGCTTATCCTACTCATGGAGGACGTAAACCTAAAAAAGATATTCCTCCCGTTGAACGTGACACAATTTTGCAATTAAATCGTAGAGCTACTAGTCTTGCACAACCTCAAGAATTAGTAATGCGCGCGGGTCTTGATGTCTTAGTGCTGCGTGTTGATCCCCTACCATTATGGGGAGCAGTATGGACGATGAAACGTACACCTCACTTAGAAGATGGTAATCAAAAAATACTCAGTGTTCTGGTGATTTTAGGTGATTTATTTGTCGGAGCTTGGACTTTTTATATTGCTCTACAACTTAACTGGGGAGTGCAGCAGCTTCAGCAAAGTATTAAAGCTATGGAAGAAAACCAAGCTTCGGTCATCCCTCCTCTACCCGCAGAAATGGGAGCATTAGGTACTGCAATTAATACTATGCAAAGTCGGCGCCAAGATTTAGAACAGCGACTGCATCGAGTCGAGCGTTTAGCTTCTTTAGGGCACTTAGTAGCGGGGGTAGCCCATGAAGTGCGTAATCCACTTGCAAGTATGCGACTTAACTTACAGTATACGGAAAAACAACTACAAAAGCAGCTCATAACAACTTTACCAATTGCTAGTTTGCTAGAGCAAGTAGACCGTTTAGAACACTTAGTCCAACAACTGTTGTATTTTGACCAAAATCAGCAAGACGAGGAAATGGTAAAAACTTCCCTCGAAGCAATTGTTTATGAATCTATTTCCTTGCTTCGTCTTGCAGCAGAAGAACAAGAAGTCACGCTCATTTATCACAGGCCTAGCAAGTCTTTACCCCAAGTTCCACTACGTCGTCGAAAATTGGGACAAGTTATGGTTAATTTAATTTTGAATGCAATACAAGCTAGTCCATTAAAAAGCCAAGTTGAGGTTGGCTTCGAGCAACAGCAGGACTACTTAGTGACTTGGGTAAAAGATTCAGGTCAAGGTTTGCCACCCTCCGAACACGAGCGGATTTTCGATCCTTTCTATTCTACAAAGCCAGAAGGAACAGGTTTAGGTTTAGCAATTAGCCACGAAATTGTTACGCGACACGGGGGATATATTAATTTGACATCTCAACCCGGTTGTACTGTTTTTAGTGTTTATTTACCCAAAGTTTACTTACCTGAATAAAAACAATGGCTAAAATTCTAATTATTGATGATGAAAAAGCTTTGCGTCAGGCAATAGCGCAAATTCTTAAAGATGAAGGTCACTCTGTTATCGAAGCGACAGATGGAAGTGAGGGACTGACTATTATTCAAAAAACAGCATCTCGTCCTGACTTAGTGTTTTTAGACTTGAAAATGCCCAAAACTCAGGGTAATGCTGTTCTCAAAGCTTTAGGGAAGACTTTATTTGAACTGCCTGTAATTGTGATGACGGCATATGGAACGAGCCGTACAGCCATCGAAGCTATGCAGTTAGGCGCCTATGATTACTTAACTAAACCTTTTGATATGGAAGATTTGGTCAATTTGGTGCGTCATGCTTTAGCTCACTCTCATGCATTAACTTATCAGTTTGATGAAGCAAATTCTCAACTTGCACAACCAGAGGAACTATTAGGACGCTCACCTGCTATGGCAGAAGTATTTAAACTCATCGGTCGAGTTGCGAAGACTTATACCACTGTTTTAATAACAGGAGAATCAGGAACTGGCAAAGAGTTAGTTGCTTCAACCCTCCATAATGCAAGTTCCCGTAGTCGCGGACCTTTCGTAAAAGTTAACTGTGCAGCACTTCCAGAACATTTATTGGAAGCAGAATTATTTGGTCACGAAAAAGGCGCCTTTACAGGAGCCGACCATTTACGAATTGGGCGTTTCGAGCAGGCAAATAGCGGCACTATATTTCTTGATGAAGTTGGAGAATTAAGCGCTAGTATTCAGGGGAAATTGTTACGAGTTTTGCAAAATAAATCCTTTGAAAGGTTGGGTAGTAACCATACCAAAACTGTAGATGTTCGGATTTTAGCCGCCACTAATAGAAATTTAGAGCAGCTAGTTCACTTAAATCAGTTTCGGGAAGACCTTTACTATCGCTTAAATGTAATGCAAATTGAACTGCCACCTTTACGCGAGCGCTTAGAAGATTTAGAGCAGTTAACCCAACATTTTTTAAGTTATATTGCTCTACGTAATGACATGAAAAGTTTGTCAATGACTTCGGAGGCAATGGAAAAACTGAAAAGTCACTCTTGGCCAGGTAACGTCCGTGAATTGGAAAATACTTTAGAACGAGCAGCAATTTTTTCAGGAGGACGAACAATTCTCCCAAACCATCTTATCTTTAATTAATATGACTTCCTTAAATTCAACACCAGCACTTTTAACAAGCCTAGAAACTCAAACAGTCCTTTACCCAACTCTACAGCATTTAGTGCGCTTATTGCCGTCCAATTGTAAACGGGTAATAGAATATATTCGCTCAGAAGCTAAACACAATCCATTTTTAATGGAAATTAGTGATACATCTGAAAAGCCATCCAAGCGTGAAACTCTTTTAGATGATGTTTCGCCTGACTGGTATAACCCACCAGCACAAGGATTAAGTCTTAATGAGTATTTATATGGACAAATAACCACCTTGTCCATACCATCAAAACAACGTGAAGCTTTAATTTATCTAACGACTTGGCTCTCAAATTCTGGTTACTTAGAAGAAACTCCAGAAATTTGGGCAAATGGGAACATCTACAGTGCAAATGAACTAGAAGCTGTTATACCTCTGCTTCAAAGTTTAGACCCACCTGGAATAGGCGCCCGTTCTTTGCGAGAATGCCTATTATTACAACTTAAAGACCGACCTCAAAGTTTAGCTTATCTATTAGTTCAAGAGTATTTAGAAGAATTGGCAAATTGTACTGGTAATTCTTCCGATGCTAAACATAATCGTGGGATACTGCTACAAAAGCTACAACAACGTCAACAAGTATCTATAGATATAGATATAGATATAGATATAGATATAGATATAGATATTAATATAATAAGTAATGCTATCCAAGAGATTCAAGAATTAGAACCCCGTCCAGCTAGAAACTTTGGCAGTAACAATGCTCCTATTGTCACTCCTGATTTAAAAGCTGAACCAACAGAAGCAGGAGATTGGCAGGTTTCCTTAACTTATGAAGTTGAGCAACGCTTTTGCCTGAATGTTGAAGCCATTGAGCTTTTGAACAAATCACGCGCGTCTACACGAGATACGCAAAAATTAGAAGCATTATTAAAAGAAGCTCAAAGCTTACTTACAGCTTTACATCAATGGCAGGAAAATCTACTCAAAGTCAGTCAATTTTTAATTAGGCGCCAGCAAGCTTTTTTACACAGTCGTGATAGGCTAGACTTGATACCTACTCCGCAACAATTGGTAGCTCAATCAGTAGGACTTAGCAGGTCTACAGTTAGTCGAATCGTTAGCTCAAGATATATATTGATTTGTGACCAAAATAGTCAAATAATTCCATTGCATTTGCTATGTGTTCCTGTCAAAGTAGGTGGACGCACTGGGCAACAAGTACAACACCTGTTAGTACAGATAATAAGCGCAGAACCACCCGAAAACCCCTATAGTGATGAACAGCTAGCACAGCTTTTGAAAATACGATTTGGTTTGCCCATTACTCGAAGAACAGTAACAAAATACCGTAAAATTGCCGGGATAAACTCATCTCATTACCGTATACCTATTAAGTAATATACTAATCTGCTGAGGATTAATAAAAAATTATATCGTTACTACCGAGAATCATCTTTTGTGTTCACTGCGAAAATTAATCCTCCAATAATTACAATTGACGTGAAAGCAATGGAAAAAATCCTAGCTATTGGCTGGGTCTTTTCTTTGTCGTTTTTTTCCTTTTTGCCGTGATTATCACCTTCTTTTTTCTTACTTCCACTCTGCAAGGATTGAGCGTAAAGTTGGGTGCCACGTTGGGTAACTACTAAATTACCCTCAACTATACCAGTCTTAACCTCTACCATATCTCCAAAGGTTTGACCGAAAGTAGCTTTGACAGCTTTAAAGCTATTACCATTTTGCACGTAAACTAATTTTTCGCCATTTGCATCTACAATTGCTGTAGAGGGAATCGCGATTTTAGAAGCGGTTTTATTTGTAATTACCTCCAATTCGGCAATCATTCCTGGTTTAAGCAAACCATCTAAATTGTTTACTTCGGCTTGTACGGGTATAACTCGCGTTTCTCCTTGTACTAAAGTACCAATTTGTCTAATTCGACCTTCAAAAATCTTATTAGGCAAAGAAGTAACTTTAATTTTAACTTGCTGACCGTTTTTTACTTCGTCCAAGTCCTTTTCATAAATATTGGCTACGGCAAAGACGTGACCATCGTTTAATATAGTCATTAACTTATCACTTGAAGAATATAATGGTTGATTAAGACTGATAAAACGTTCGGCAACGGTTCCAGAAATGGGAGCCTTAATTGTTACCAACCCTTGAGAATTTGCAGATGTTCCCAACTGTTGTAAACGATTGTTGTAAATAGTATTGCTTAGTTTGATTTGAGATTGTGCTATTTCAACGTCTGCTTGAGCGCGTTTAAGTTGGGTGAGTGCTTCTAAATATTCTCGGTTTTGGGTCGATTTAAGTTGTGTTTGAGATTCGGCAACACCTGATTGGGGATACTGTAATTCTTGCGGCAAGTCAAAAAAGGTACTTCCAACTTCGCTTTCTAACTGAACGAATTTAGCTTGTTTTTTTGAAAAAGCAAGTTCAGAAGAAGTCGTTTCTTGTTTTGCCTGAGATAACTTTAGTTGCTGACGCTCAAGATTATATATGGCTAATCTCAAATCAGCTTGTGCTTTTTGTAGTGCAGTCAGTGCTTCTTCTTGCTTTGTTATTGAATCGATACGCAATTCTAGCAATTCAGGGAAAGCAAATACAGCAACAGGTTGATTCTTTCTAACTTTACTACCTGGTTTCACCAACAACTTAACTAATTTACTCCCTAGTGGTGCAGTTACATCAACTTGTTGGTCGGGTAAAATTTCGATTTTTCCTGTCGTTTTTATACTAACATCCAATGGTTGTTTTTTCGCTGGTTCGACTTCTATACCTAGTCTTTGGGCTATTTGAGTATCAATATTTACCGAACTATTAGCATTTACCCAATTGAACCAACTGGCGCCACTGTCGTTTCCTGCGTCTGCCAATACTGTATTAGGTGTTATTAACAGTAGTAAATTGAGAATAGCAAAAAATGATATATTTGTATTAATTTTGCTCATATTTAAGATGCACCTACCAGTGTGTTTTTACTGCTTGTCTTAGTTCGTTAAATTTATACGTATGCTGCTTATTTACTTTTAAAATCACATAGAGCGTTGATTTGATTGACAGCAGCAGGCAATTCAGTTATTTCAAGCTTCGCTTACAGTCTCACTGTAAAGACTAAAAGTTAATCACTTGGAATTAAACATATTAAATATATAAATTTAATTTATAACTAGTATTTATAATTTTAATTTTATTACTTATAATTTCAAAATCTATTATTTCACAGTTCTGTCAACAAGATCAAGTGGAAATATCAATAAAATTTATGTTACATTACACTACAGTTTAGTCTCGTACAATGGTAAAATTAAAGTATTTATACGGAATTTTAAAGCATTTATTTTTACTTTAATCTTAGATAAGTAGTTTGATACTGAGTAGTTTTTTTATTTAATTATCCAAAGTAATTTGAGAGTCGCAAAACCATTAAGGCTCCCGCTTGGGTAGGAGAAAAAATGCCTCATTTATGTTTTGATTGACAAATTGATACTGCACGGTATCAACAACTAAAATGCAAAATTTGTTTGCTACCGTCTGAAAAAGTAAAGACTAGAATCTGGATTGTAAAAAAGCTTGTAAAGATTTACTGAGCAATTTTCTTCTGAAGCCTACCCCCTAATCAAAACTTTGCTACCTAAAGTAGCTTAGTTTTTAAGTTGAGGTAGAAAAATATTCGGAAGCTCTGCAAGCTTTTGAAGAATGTTCGCAAGATTTTCAGTACTTTGTTGAACAGGTCTTTGAAGCACAAGCGATAGATTCAGATTCTATCTGAAGGAACAAACACATACTTGAATTGTTTGTTAAGAAAAACAGTAACTAAGTACTAGTGTAGATATTAAAAGTACCTGCTTCTTGAGGGCGCCTTTACAGACCAAGGGCTAGCGATTTACCTCTAATTTATCGTCTACCGCAACAAATTGTTACATAACTTCATCAAAACGTTATAAAGACTTTAAATATTTTACACTTACTTTAAAATGCTTATGTTATTCTTGATTGCAAGAATAAATGTAAACTCTTCAGATTCAAGGGCAAAAAGGTAGCTCAAAGGTCTGACCCACCGTGATTGCTATGATTATATTAACAGCCTCTGAAAACTACATACAGCAAAGCCGCCATCGAAATCGGGGGAGTGCTTACATGTTTGCGCCGATGGTAAACTTCAACGAAATGGCTGAAGTAGGCGAGACTCCACCATAGTAATTTTAATATAAGCAAAATTCTCAGATACTTCCAGCAGATGTAGCTTTTTTGACATTTTTGTTGCTCAAGTTGCTAACCGCTACTTGGAATATCTGACTTAATATATTGAGAAGGTTGACACCTAGAAGTAGGTTGTAACTAAAGAATGTATGTCTAATGGGTCAATACGGACATACTTGTATTCAAATTTACAGCTTTTACTTTTACTGATATTACTTTATGTAAGTCTGTATTTTGTTCTTGCATTATAATCACGATTCTTAATTGTATTATTCTCCAGCTGGAACCACGCGACTAATTAGTGATAGCAGATAGTATATTACTAATTCATAAGTACTGATAACAGTGTTAGTCGATAGTTACTAGTTAGCAAGTTGTCAAAATAAAATCAGTATTTGAGTGTGTATAACAAACTCAATAACTAAGTTCAGTATGCTTATGAGTGATTTGTATAACTACTACTCAATAAGTTGATGTCAAGTCAAATATATAGATATAGATGTAGATATAGCGTTTCCCGGTAAGCGTGAAGTACGTTTTTGATGCTGCTTATTTAATAGCAAAGAATTAGATGTACCTCATTTGCTTAGGAAACGCTATACCGAAATTTATATAGGTATCTCCTGCTAATATCGCAGATTGTATATTTGATTATGATCAGAGAATAGTAGTAAAAATAAATCAAAACATAAGAACAAAATAGTCATATATTTGCAAGTAATCTTTGATAATTAGACGACCTCAGCTTATAGCTTGAAAAATGAATTTTCAGATATATAAGCTTTTAATAATAAAGAGGAATTGTATATGTCATGCTTTTTAATGAAAGCTTGCTTAATATTAATGGATGTACTTGCATTCATTGATTAAAGCTAAAAATGATTACTAAAAGTATATCAGCAAAAAATGCGTAACGAAAGCAATGCGATTTTACTCGTATGCTTTAATCAGTTAAACAAGTTTTATTTGAGGAAAACACATGAACGTTTACTATCCTAATTCTGGTAATCTAAGCGAGTGGACTGAGTGGCATCTAACTCCTAGGGGATGGGAGCAAGGTATTCAAAAGCGAGAATCTTCTACTCAAATAAAACAAGTAGAAACGTCTCAAGACAGAGTATTGACTTGTAGATATCACGAAAATGTCACAATCAATTCTGTCTGGATGCAAAAACATATTAGTGAAACTTGGAGAGATTCCAATCAACAACTTGTTGAAGAATTAATAGAGCAATTTGGTGATTGCCCACAACATCTTTAATTTTTTTATGCAATCAGTTTAATTTAATCAGTAATGATTTTTTATCTTAGTATTATGTTGTATTGTTTTATCGGAGATCATTCAGGAATCTTTACTTCACATCATGTTTTAGCGACATGAACATGAGTACGACGTATAACTCTGTAATTAAAAAAGGAATTGTTATTGAAGATGACTGTTGGCTTGGACATGCGGTAACAGTTCGCATAGGGAGTGACTATTGGCAGAGGAAGTGTTATTGGCGCCGATTCAGTTGTCACTTTGATATATTCCTCTTTATTCGGTTGCAGTAGGTGTACCAGCAAGAGTTATCAAGAATAGACAAGCGAATGCAGGTCTAACTTCACAGCCTGCTCCCCGCAACAATCATGTGAGCGCGTAAAGAATACATTTTACATCTACCTAACAAACTACCAATTTAGTTGGAGAGTGAATCAATGAATAAGCCTATAGAAAAATCTTCTCGGTTACGTCTTCATTATTTAGATGGTTTACGTGGACTTGCTGCTTTATATGTAGTGTTTGTCCATATTGAGCCACAAATGGGAGCAACATTACCTCTATTCTGGTCACTATTTGGGAAAACGCTTAGATATGGTGGATTTGCAGTAGCAATTTTTATAGCTCTATCTGGTTATGTTTTAATGCTTCCGGTATCGCGTTCCCAGAGTGGTTATATTTCAGGTACTTTGGTTGACTATATTAAGCGGCGGTCACGTCGAATTTTACCACCCTATTATGCAGCTTTACTGTTCTGTTTCTTACTAGCATTTGTAGTATTTTTGCTAGAGAAATTTAGTCAATTTCGATGGGATGAGATTGCTTCTGAAGGACCATTCTCTCCAAAATTTACATTAATTGATGTGTTGTCTCACTTACTATTGGTTCATAATCTTAGTCCCGTCACTCACATGACTATAAACCCACCAATGTGGAGTGTGGCAACAGAGTGGCAAATTTCCTTTATATTTCCATTAATATTACTACCAGTTTGGCGCCGTATGGGAATGCTTGCATCTGTAATTACTGCCTTTGTGATTAGTCTCTTACCTATATATTTATTAAATGGGTTGTTTGAGTCAGCTTCACCTTGGTATCTTGGAGTATTCGCTTTAGGAATGGCAGCAGCAGAAATAGGATTTTCGACTAAACCAAAGTTAGTAAGTATGAGAAATTCTCTACCTTGGGGAACGCTCAGTATTGTATTTACTATTATTGCTTTTATCACTGAGTGGAGGAAGCTAGGATTACATATATGGATAGGTCATAGCTTTTTCGGAATAGCAAGCGCTTGCCTATTTATTTACTGTACAAAGTTTATCACTGATGCTAAAAAGGCACCTCTAATTTTAAAGATATTCGAGCATCCTCTTGCAGTAGACTTAGGAACCATTTCCTATAGTTTATATCTAACTCATGGTCCAGTACTTTCATTAGTCCGTTACGGTTTATTCAACTTACAATTACCTGCTGGTACATTTGCGACTGCATCTTATCTGCTAGGTACAATTGCATCACTACTTTTCGCTTACCCTTTCTACCTGTTGTTTGAAAGACCATTTATGTCTAATTTTCTCCAAAAGCGAAAATTACAAGATGCTAATATTCAACAATCGACGAATACAAAAAAACTATAAATAATTTTTAAGAGTGTAAATTATGACTGAAAACTCTATTCAGACAACAATTTATGATGAACGAAAATTTCGTCTTCCTTTTCTAGATGGAATGCGCGGTATCACCGCTTTTTATGTCCTACTTACTCATCTTTGGATATACCAAGGAGAAAATCATATGTACGAGATGATGCTATGTTATCAAGTCAGTTATAAATTTTTGATTTGTTTGGCTTAAATGTTGTACATTATATGAGGTAAAGAAAGAAAAGCAATTAAGATTGTCGCAACTTGTCTAGCTTTTTTAACTGTTGCGACTGTTCTTGCAATCTAGTTTCAAGGCTCTGAAAAACATAAAAAAATCGATTCTTTCAAATAAGACAAAGAATCGACAGGGTGTGAAATTGAAGTTATGAAGATACACAAACTATATATTTACAAATTATTCTGAGAATGTGATGGAATTATGAACAAATCGGATATTGACGAAAAAATGTGGCTAATGGAAGATATAAAGTGAATTCGACTGTTGTACTCTCAAAATAAAAGTTAGCAATTTTAGGTGCATTATTTACTGAATATATTATATGCGGATATTACTTGTAGAGGATGACCCAGAACAGTTAGAGCCATTACAAGGTGTGCTGTCTGAAGCTGGATACATTGTAGATGGTGTTGAAGATGGCGACACTGCACAGTGGCTTTTGTCTAAAAAGGAATACGATTTGCTTATTTTAGACTGGATGCTACCAACCGTTAGCGGGTTAAGTCTTTGTCGGCAGTATCGACTTCTTGGAAAAATGGCGCCTGTGTTGATGCTTACTGCCAAGGATACTACACTCGATAAAGTAGAGGGTTTAGATGCGGGAGCAGATGACTATCTTGTGAAACCTGCTGACTTAGTGGAACTTTTAGCGCGCGTGCGTGCTTTGGGTAGACGTTCCCCTACTTGGGTGGGAAATACTCTTCGTGTTAGTGACCTGCAACTGCACCTGGATACATTAACCGTTGAACGTAACCAACAGACTGTAGAATTATCACCGCGCGAAAGTCAGTTGCTAGAGTATTTAATGCGTCACCAGAATCAAATTTTAACGCGCGAGCAAATTGAAGAGGCATTGTGGGAATGGGGTTCTGAGCCAGAAAGCAATGCACTAACCGTATTAGTACGTAAGTTAAGGAACCGCTTGCAACTTGTGGGCACCGCAGATTGGATAAAAACAGTTTATGGTATGGGTTATAGTTTAAAGGCGCCGGATAATTAGTTTGTAACTCGATAACTGACAAATCTGGAAATATCTTCTTTAGATAATCCTAATTGTTGAATTAGCGTTGCTTTAATTGTGGGTAGGTCAGTAACTGGATACTCGAACTCTAAATGTTGAAGTACAGAGTTAGCTGTATTAACCGTGACTAAAGTAACTCCAAGATTATTTTTAATTTCAGCTAAAATTCCTAAAACTTTAAATGCAGACCGGACTTGCATTTTTCTACCAGTTTGTAAAATTTCTTTCGCTTGTGTTTGTCCCATCTCTTGGGCAATTATAGTTTTAACAGCATTTACGTCTGTAACTGGTAGAACAAATATTAATTTTTTGAGTGCAGAATCTTCTGTTTGATATTCAACTACAGTATCATCTCGCTTTTTTTCAACTTCAACTGCGGTAATTAGTGCGTTAACTGCAAGTTGTACTTTTACCGTTTGTTTGTCTGCTTGTAGCTTACTTGTGGTATTATATGAACGGCTTAATATTTGGTTTGTTAACGATTCACCACAAGAAGCAAAACTAATCAAAAGCAGTGGCAGTAACAAAAGTGCGAATTGAGAATAATGTAGCTTTTGTAACCAGTAGAGCATTGAAATAAAAGTATGATTCGTCATGTTTAGTCGCAGCCGTAGTAATTTAGCTTTGTGGTTTACTCTAACAATGGGAAGTATTTTGGTAGTTTTTGCCTCAGTGCTATATTACCAAGAAGTTTTAGATTCATTAAAAAATCTCGACCAACTATTAGATAAAAAATCTAGAGTCATAGCAATAAATGCAAAGTATGACACATTTAAGCAACAGCTTGATTTGGAAAATGTGCCGCTATTAGGTAGTAACGTGTCACCAGTGGATAGTGACCTAGTGTACGCGCGTTGGTACAATACCCAAAAGCAAATGGTACAATTTTTCGGCGCCACTCCACCTGAGCGTTTAACAACTCTAGGATTTCATACAATAAAACCTGGGTATCATCAAGTTAGAGGAACGTTCCGAAATGCTTGGTTGCGTGAGTTAACACTTCCCATATATCAAGATGATTTATTAATTGGTTATCTTCAAGTTGCAACACCACTAACATACACTCAAAATGATTTGGCTCGGTTACGCTTAGTTTTACTTTTAACAGTTCCAGCAACTTTACTTATTATTGGTTTAGCTGGTTGGTGGTTAGGAGGATTAGCAATGCAACCAATTCGTGAAAGCTATGACCAACTACAACGCTTTACTGCTGATGCTTCCCATGAATTACGCTCACCCTTATCAGCAATTAATAGCAATGCTCAGTATGGATTAATTTCTAATAACCCTTCTGTGCAACGTCAACGGTTTGAGAATATTGTTGATACTGTAAAGTCAATGAGTACGTTGGTCAATAACTTGCTAATTCTAGCACGTCATGCAGGTCGATTACCTCCCGACTCATTGCAACCGGTTGATTTAAAGAGCGAACTAAAAAAGATAGCTTCCGAATTTACAAAACTAGAAATTACACAGCATATCAATCTTACTTATAAATTACCAACAAATAATTTAATTGTACTGGGAGATGCTAATTTACTATATCAAGCAGTAGTTAACTTGCTAACTAATGCATGTAAATATACTTCTTCTGGTGGGCAAGTTCAGCTGAATTTATTTGCTCAGTCTTCTTGGGCAGTGATTGAAATTATAGATACTGGTATAGGCATTCCGGAAGCTGATTTACCGCATATTTTCGAGCGATTTTACCGAGTTGATAAAAAACGCGCGCGCAAAACTGGTGGATATGGTTTGGGGTTATCTATTGTTGAGCAAATTGTTTCTGCACACGGAGGATATATCCGAGTCAAAAGTGTGATAAATAGAGGCTCGACTTTTAAAATTATTTTGCCATTGTAGAAGCACTATGAGTTTTGTGTATTGATATCACTTTTTAATCACATTTGATTGGTAAGCTAAAAGCAGGCAAGATAACGACGAGTAAAACCAAAGTGGATGTTTCTTCCTTAGTCACTGTTTCAATTATTCTCCTGCTTCTAGCTACAGGTGTTGCCCTGATAACACGGCGCCTTCGTGTCCCTTATGTTACAGGTTTAGTATTGGCAGGTTTGCCAATTACTGAGCTACTGTCTCGCCGCGTTGGTCTAGACCCAATCCTTGTTTTAAATCTTTTCTTGCCAATTCTCGTATTTGAAGCTGGTATCAATACAGACATCCCACGCCTGCGTAATGCGTTTAAACCAATAGCCCTCCTAGCTGGACCAGGAGCTATATTTTCTAGTGCTATTATTGCCGTCCTGTTGAAATTGTGGTTAGGACTAACTTGGATACCTGCTCTATTTATAGGAGTAATTCTGGCAAACACAGATACGGTTTCCATGATTGCTGTGTTCAAAGAAATACCAGTACCATCACGGCTTTCCACTATTGTTGAAGGAGAAACTCTGTTTAATGATGCCGCTGCCTTAGTTTCGTTTAACCTGATTGTACAGGTATATTCGACAGGTTCGCTTACGTTTTCAGAAGGAGTCCAGCAACTACTATTTATTTCTTTAGGGGGTTGCCTTGTAGGGTTAGTCTTGGGTTACTTGTGTATACCTATATTTAACCGTTTAGATGATCCCCTTAGCAGTCTTTTACTAACTGTTGCAGTTGCATTAGGAACTTTTCAGGTTGGGCAATTTATAGGTGTATCAGGTCCTGTAGCTGTGGTTGTAGCTGGATTAATTTTTGGCAATTTAGGGCTTGACAAAACTTCTGCTTCTAGTCGCATTACCTTGTTGAGTTTCTGGGAGTATGCCAGTTTTACTGTCAACACCTTCATTTTTCTACTGATTGGTGTAGAAATTAACCTGGTAACACTTTGGAAAACTTTACCTGCTATTCTACTTGCAGTTTTGGCGTATCAAGTCGGACGAATTATTACAGTCTATCCCTTGCTAGGTATAGTGCGTTTCTTTGACCGTCCAATTCCAGCGCGCTGGCAACATTTACTATTTTTAGGCAACATTAAAGGTTCGCTTTCAATGGCTCTGGCGTTAAGCTTACCCACTACACTACCAGGGCGAGAAAGTCTAATCGCTTTAGTCTTTGGCTGTGTACTATTGTCTTTAGTGGTGCAGGGGTTGAGCTTACCTTGGTTAGTAAAACGCTTAAACTTATCAAAATTTTCAGAGTCACAGCAGCAGGTTGAACAATTACAAGCCCAGTTAATTACAGCGAAAGCAGCGCAAGATGAGTTAGACACGCTATTGAAAACAGGCGTATTACCAAAAGCTGTGTATGAAGAAATGCGTTCAGCTTACCAGGTGCAAATAGCAAGTGCAGAAAAGGCATTACGAGAATTATATAATCGACGGCGCCCAGATGAGTATGATACAAAAAGTGGAGAATACAAAAAACTTGATGCTATTCGTCGTCGCTTGCTATTAGCTGAGAAAGCTGCATTAAACGAGGCAATACGTAAACGAATTCTCTTAGAAGAAATTGTCCGTGGACGGCTTCAAAAAATTGATGAGCAGTTGCTGAAGCTAGAAGATGATTAATAATTTTTTTAGAACTTAAGAACTTGGTTTTGGAAATAAAGCATTATTAGTTTTTTGAGTTTTGATTACCTTGCCAGTACTAATAAACGAAACTCCCTGCTGAAATTCAGTAGCAATCATAATTGCCTCCACTATCGGTTCCGAAATTTCAGTTTGAGATACCCATTCGACAATAAAATTTGCTCCTAAACCTCCACTAATATCACTTCTTTGTACAAAAAAATCTGTAGAAGCTAGTGGTTCTAGTTGAATAGCTTGCTTCAAAGACTGCTGGACTAATTTACCAGCGGAATCATAATAACGCACAGAAGTAATAATCAGAGGTCGATTCAAATCTGTATTACGAATACTAAGGGTAGCTGCTAAATTTAAAGCCTCTTTTTTATCAGAGTGATAAATATAGGAATAGATAGGTACATAAACAGTTTTACCTATTGCTACCTTAAAATTTTTATCTAAAGTCACCACTTTTTGAGATGGATTTATTTGATTAGTATTTGATTGTGACTCTAGTTGATTCTCTGATGATGTGCAAGATGCAAGAAAAATAAACGCAAGAAACAAAAAAAAATGTGTATACAGCTTCATTAAATTTATTTACAACCTTCGATAAAATCAATAACTTGATGTAGTGAACTAGGTTTTGTTGCAATTAGCACAGTTGAATTAGGCGCCAGTACTGTACTACCGTTAGGAATCGTTAAATCTTCATACGGATGAGATTGATAGCCAATAATTAGAGAACCAGTAGGAAAACGGGAATCTTGAGCAATTTCGGCAACGCTACGACCAATAACATAGCAATTGTTTGGGATAGAAAGTTTCAAAACCTCAATCTGTCCTTGCTCAAAATGCATCATTGATTCTACTTGCGGATACTCAATGGCATTTACCATTGTATTAACCGCTAAATCAACGGTACTAATAATATGGTTAGCTCCAACCAAACGCAACGGTTCAGCAAAATCAGGATGAAGCATCCGACTTATAATATGGGTAACACCATAATGTTTAGCGAGAGTCACCATCGCCAAGTTTAAAGCATCACTGCGGAGAACAGCTGCTAAGGCATCGGCTTTACGAATTCCAGCTTCTAGCAACACTTCTGTACTAACTGCACTTCCTTCAAAAGCCATTACTCCTACTTGTTCACGTGCATAGTGACAAGCATTAGGGTCAATGTCAATAACTGCGACAGTATGCCCTAATTCTACCAATTTTTGAGCCAAACTTAGTCCCACTAAGCCTGCTCCACCAATTAGCACGTACATTGGCTGCTCCTGATACTTTTGACTTCCTACTTCACTTTACACTTTAACTTTTAGGAATATCAAAAACACGCCACTCCTGAATACCGCAACGTTTAAGAACTGGTTCAGCACGACGGATATCATCCTCTGTTCCTTCCATTGTTACCAAATATTCTCCTTGAAATACTCGGTCGTTATAAAGTTTAGCTGCTTCTTCAGGAAGAAACCAACCTCTAAGTGCGCCAATTAAACCACCAGCAGCTGCACTAGCTCCACTTCCCAAAAGAGTAACTAAAACAGACTCAACAGCCAGTGCGGGACCAAAACCTGGAATTAACAAAACACCCAAGCCCACAACCAAGGTAAGTAAACCTGCTGTTCTAGCACTTGCTAATGCGCCCATTGCTGCACCTTCTGATGGAGTAATATTACTTTCACTCGTTTCAATATTGTCAGTATTGTCAAGTTGCTCATCTTTAGGTTTTTTGGTGATTACAGAAATCTTATTCATCGGAAAGCCATTACTTCTAAGCTCCTCAAATGCCTGTACTACATGTTGACGGTAAGGAAATATACCAATAGCATGTTGAAGTTGAGCAGAAACCATCTTACCTCTCATAAACTACTGAATGAGCTATTGCCTAATTTGTCTTTAGTATTGATCACAAATGTGAAGAGAAAGTGACTAGTGGTTCGTGTCAAAAGTTTTGGTAGTATATAAAATAACCCGTAGGTTAGGCATCTTGCCTGACCTATGCACAGGCGAGACGCCTATGCTACAAACCCTCCAAAATTAATGACACAGACCACTAGTTAGGCTACTAAAGCTTAATCAAGAGGGTCAAAACGATTAGCTAATGCTGCGACTAAAATCATTGGTAAACCTGCGACAAAACAAATTAACCATTGACTTATATTAAGCGGCGCCGTTGAAAACAAATTATTCATTACACTCCACTGACTAAAAGTAATCTGTAATACTATAGTTGTGACAATACCGATAGTGACTGCACCTAGCTTGCTAATACTTAAAAGATAAAAGATTCTGCCAACAATTAAAGCTTGAATTGCCATAGTACGTCCTAAGTCAATATTTCCTGTCGTTTGTCTTATCCATTCAAACATGCCAAAAATCAAAATCCAATTGAAAACAGAAATCAATGCGATACGTTTAATTAAACTGGCAGAAAGTAACGGTTGACGAGGATTGCGTGGTGGTTGTCGCATTACTCGCTTCGACTTTGGCTCAAATGCCAGAGGTACAGTCATGGCGATGGAGTTAACCATATTTAACCAGAGAACTTGTAAAGATAATATAGGTAACACTCTGGCAAATAACACACTAATCAAAATCGTCATCGATTCGCCGCCGTTGACTGGTAATATAAAAGCAATAGCTTTGAGCAAATTACGATAAACGGTTCGCCCTTCTTCCACCGCAGCTTGTATCGAAGAAAAATTATCATCTGTTAATATCATATCCGAAGCTTCTTTTGCTACCTCGGTTCCGGCGCCTCCCATTGCAATACCAATATCTGCTTGTTTTAGTGCAGGTGCATCATTAACACCATCACCTGTCATCGCAACAATTTCGCCTTTAGATTGTAGTGCCTCAACAATACGCAATTTCTGCTCTGGCGCCACACGAGCAAATACGACCCCATCTTCAACAGCTGTTTTTAGTTGTTGATTATCCATTTGGGCAAGTTGTTGTCCGGTAAAAGCTATGGTTTCGCCATTTTTATTAAATCCCATGCGCTTGGCTATGGCTTGTGCCGTTACAGCATGGTCGCCTGTAATCATTTTTACTTGAATACCAGCTTCAATACAGGCTTGTACTGCTATAATAGCTTCGCTTCTGGGTGGGTCAATCATCCCTTGCAAACCTAAAAAAATCAAATCGTTTTGAATATCCTTATGTTCAAGAGAGTTTTTAGTTGTAGGCACATTTTTCTTGGCAAAAGCTAATACTCTTAAACCTTGTTGAGCCATTGTATTAACAGAGGAATATATATTATCAGCTTGTATAGGCACCACTTCACCTTCTGCATTTAACATCTGCTGACAAGATTTTAGAATTGCTTCTACTGAACCTTTAATGTAAATAGTGCTGAGTGCTGAGTGCTGAGTGCTGAGTGTCGAGTAATAAGTATTAGGTGAAAGTTTCTTTCCTTGATGCAATGTTGCCATGTATTGAAACTCAGATTCAAAGGGAATTACATCAAGTCTCTTGATTTCGCGCTCTAAATTGCTTCTGTTAAGTCCGACTTTATTTGCAACAGCTATTAATGCTCCTTCTGTTGGGTCGCCAACAACTTGCCATTGTCCGTCTTTTTGTTCTAACCGCGCGTCATTGCATAAAAGTCCAGCAACTAGACACTCTACAAGAATTGGTGAAGTATTAAAGTCAACTTGCTTTTCATTCAATAAGATTTCCCCAGATGGCGCATAACCGACTCCTGTAACTTTATAATCTTGACCTCCTGCGTAAATACTTTGTACTGTCATCTGATTTTCTGTCAAAGTGCCAGTTTTATCAGAACAGATGACTGTGGCGCCTCCTAAAGTTTCCACTGCTGGTAATTTACGAACAATTGCGTGGCGCCGTGCCATCCGCGAAACACCAATTGCCAGAGTTACCGTAATTACTGCTGGCAAACCTTCAGGAATAGCACTAACTGCAAAAGCAACGGCAGCTTCAAACATTTCTGCCCAAGAATTACCATATCCTAGCCCAACTGCAAATGTTAATGCTGCAATACCAAGAATGATATATAGTAAAGTCCGACTAAATTTATCAAACTTACGAGTTAATGGAGTCTTTAAACTTGTTCCTTGTTCAATTAGCTGACTCAGGCGCCCTGTTTCTGTAGCTTCTCCAATTGCAACAACAACACCACTGCCAGTGCCAAATGTGACAAAGCTGCCAGCATAAGCCATGTTAGTGCGTTCTGCAAGAGGAATATCAAGATTAACAGGTTGAGAATTTTTTTCAACTGCGATTGATTCACCTGTTAGCGCAGATTCATTGATTTGTAAATTCCGCGTTTGGACAAGACGTAAATCTGCTGGTACTTTGTCACCCGAAGCTAGTAATACTATATCCCCAGGTACTAATTCAGTGGAAGGAACTTGTATTTTTTTACCACTTCTGATAATAGTGGCGTTAGTTTGCACCGAAGATGCTAAAGCAGCAATAGCATTTTCAGCTTTGGATTCTTGAATAAAACCAATAATCGCATTAATTAGCGTTACACCCCAAATTACCCAAGCATTTACCCACTGCCCAATTAGTGCTTTAATGGCACCTGCAATTAGTAATATATATAGTAGCGGCTGATTAAATTGCTGTAAAAACTTTACTATCGGACTGGCGCCTGGTTTACCCTTGAGTTCATTGGCACCGAAATGTGATTGTAAGCGCGCAACTTCAGACTGAGTTAAACCTGTTTCCAAGTCAGTTTCCAAATGGCGAGTAATTTCTGTTATAGATAGTTGATGCCATTGGCTTGATTGAATTATTTCTTTTCCTTCTACTCTCATATTCTGTATCTTAATAATTTGGATGTAAAAAATTTGCTTGTATTTATTGTCAAAAATAAATGTGATTTAAATGTGACTATCCTTCTTGAGACACATAATTATAATCTCAACCTTGGGAACCACCTAATTTGCTGTCACTTTTTAGTCACATTTGATTCTGATACTAAATCAATTATGGGTAATGACGTTTGGAAACATGCTTACTATCTAAGATATCAAAACCGTCCGCTCTCCACCTCAACAAGGTGTTTCACTAGCACAACAAACAAAGTAAGATTGAGTAATTAAGGAGAAAAAGAAAATACAATGAAAGGATTAAAAGGTAAAAACGCTCTAATTACAGGCGCCACTTCGGGTATTGGCGAGGTAATAGCGATTCGTTTGGCGCAAGAAGGCTGTAATATAGCTATTAACTACCGTAAAAACATTGAAGATGCCCAAGATACCCAAGACATGGCAATGGAGAAAGCTTGCCAAGATATTAACAATTGCGGTGTTAAGTCTTTATTAATTAAAGGTGATGTCTCTAAAGAAGAAGACTTTGTGAATATGGTCAATACCGTAGTTCAGGAATTTTGTAGTTCATATATACTAATTAACAATGCTGGAATTCAGAAAGAATGTCCTTCGCATGAGATAAAAACAGAAGATTTTGACTCTGTGCTAAATGTAAATTTGAGAGGTGCTTTTTTGTGCGCGCGTGAAACCATCAAACACCTGCTTTCACAAAACCGTTCTGGAGCAATTATCAATATTTCCAGCGTTCACGAAATTATTCCAAGACCACTTTACCTGAGCTATTCTATCAGCAAAGGCGGAATGGAAAACATGACGAAAACTCTAGCCTTAGAGTATGCAAATCGAGGTATTCGTGTCAACGGTGTGGCGCCAGGTGCTACCATAACACCTATCAATGAAGAATGGGTTAATGACCCTGAAAAAAAAGCAGTTGTGGAAAGTCATATCCCAATGAGTCGCGCTGGAATCTCAGAAGAAATGGCTGCTGCCGTAGCATTTTTAGCATCTGAAGAAGCAGCATATATTACAGGACAAACACTCTTTGTAGACGGAGGTTTAACGTTATATGCCGACTTTCGAGAAGCGTGGTCAGCGTAGGGTGTGTGACGCCAATAACAAACTTCAATATAGTAACAAAACCAGTAGCGTCACGCACCTTCAAAGACGTATCAACCTTAATTATAAATATGACAGAAGAACTCATCCAGAATAATCTGAAATCTTTTCTATTAGTACTTTCAGTTTCTTTGAGTGTTGCGACGCTACCACAAATATTCAGTTGGCTACGTCAAATTCCTTACACATTATTATTAGTGATTGTTGGATTAATATTAGCTTTGGTAGATATAAGGCTACTGAGTCTATCACCAGAGCTAATTTTAATTATTTTTTTACCCCCACTACTATTTGAAGCAGCTTGGAATTTAAAATGGTCAAATTTGAAACGAGATTTAATACCAATTTGTTTATATGCCGTTTTCGGTGTAGTAATTTCAATCATAGGTATTGCCCTCGGATTAAATCTATTTGCGGAAATATCTTTAACAACTGCTTTATTAATAGGCGCCAGTTTGTCTGCAACTGACCCGGTTTCTGTAACTTCTTTGTTCCGCTCATTCGGCGCCCCGCAACGCTTGACTACATTAATGGAAGGTGAAAGTCTATTTAATGATGGCATGGCTGTAGTCGCGTTTGGATTTTTAGTTACATTACAACACGGAACTGCACAATTGGGATTACAACCTCTAATTGTTAAGTTTCTCTTAGTAGTTGGTATTGGTATTACAGTTGGTTGTTTAATTGGATTTAGTATCTCTTATTTAACGCAACGTTTTGATTTGCCTTTGGTAGAACAATCTCTAACTTTAGTTGCCGCTTATGGAACCTACTTAATTACTGAAGATTTAGGGGGTTCTGGAGTAATTGGAGTTGTTATTTGCGGTTTGATATTGGGTAATTTTGGTTCCCGTGTTGGCATGAACCCACGCACGCGAATCGTTGTTACCGAGTTTTGGGAGTTTTTAGCCTTTTTTGTAAATTCTATTGTGTTTTTGCTGATTGGCGACCAAATTCGTTTCGGTATATTGCAGGCGAATTTTGTTATCATCGCCATCACAGTTAGTGCCATGATACTCGCACGGGCAATTTCGATTTATTTGTTGAGTGCTTTAAGCAACTTCCTGGCTAAATCAAAAATTTCAATCTATTACCAAACAGTTGTTTGGTGGGGAGGATTACGAGGTTCAGTTTCTATCGCACTTGCATTAAGTGTATCTGCTGCTGTTCCAGCAAAGCAAGAAATAACAGCTACAGTATTTGGTGTAGTTTTGTTTACATTACTAGTACAAGGTTTAACTACAAAGCCATTGTTAGAAAAGTTGCACCTTGTAGACGAACAAGCATCATGTCAAATATATTCGGAAGCTATAGCGCGTCAGGTAGCACTAAATCGTGTACTGAAACATTTAGCACAATTAGAAAACCGTATAGGTATAGAGCCAGAATTTTATAGTAATCAGGAAATATTGATTAAGGCAGAACTAAGCCGTTTGCAAGCAGAAATAGATAAAATGCATTTAGAATATCCGAGTTTGCAGAAATTTACCGAGGAAAAATTATGCGAAGAACTGCTAGCTGTGGAAGCTGATACGTATGCGGAACTTGTTAAAACTGGCTGGTTGAACAAGGAATTATACCCTTTTGTGCAACATACAGACAACACTACCAAGCCGTGATACTATAACTATCGTGCCGAATCCTAGTTCTATGCTTCAAAACAGCAACGCATGAACCAGATACTTATTGCTGAAGACAATCCTCGTATCAGTTCCTTCTTAGAAACTGGGTTACAAGCACATGGGTTCATAACAGCGATAGTAGCGACAGGTAACGAAGCAATAAACATTGCCGACAGTAAAATATTCGATTTATTAATTTTAGATATCGGTCTACCCGACCTCGACGGTTTTGACGTACTAAGGAACTTACGCGGTAGAGGAGAAACCCTACCAATTATTGTACTAACCGCGCGTGATACTGTAGATGATACAGTCGCAGGTTTAGAAGGAGGCGCCGACGATTATATTACCAAACCATTTCGCTTTGAAGAACTACTCGCGCGCGTCCGCGTACAAATGCGAAACCGTCACGTTCCCCGTCAACAAGAAGATACTACATTAAGAATTGGTGACATTTGTTTGGATTTGCTGACACGTCAAGTTTGGGTAGGCAATAATTTAGTAGAACTTTCCACGCGCGAATTTATCTTAGCAGAAGTATTCTTGCGTCACCCCATGCAAGTACTAAGTCGTGAACAATTATTAAATCGAATTTGGGGTTATGATTATGACCCAGGCTCAAATATAGTTGACGTATATGTAGGACATTTAAGAAAGAAATTTGGCAGCAGTCGGATAGAAACAGTAAGAGGTATAGGTTATCGCTTAAAAAGATAGCTTCCTTAGTGCTTAATTCACGCCAAATAAACTATCGTTTTGCACCTTCATTTTCGAGTGTGATGCAACCTGTGATGGAACGAGTTAGTAGGGTTACAATTTTTAATAATTATCCAGATAAAACTTAACTAAAGTTAAGTCTTTGTACTTAAAATTAGTGTAAAAATGTTGAATTACAATAGGACTTACGATACTGTCACAATCATAAGCCAGTGCGTGACGCTACAAGTCTTAATATCTACGTTGAAATTCTCTTATAGCGTCACGCACCCTACGGTGGAATGGCACTTACGGAGCGTTCTCTGCAAATTGAAATTACTGACCAAATAGAACACATAACGTGATTAAAGTTATTTCTAAGTAAAAGAGGCGCCTAAACTCCAACAATTTCAAGTTTTAGCCAAAAATAAGAGCCAATTTATCTTTGGAGCTTTAAGTACACAAATTCTCAATAATTTAATGGAAAAATCAGCATGTTAAGAATTATTAAATGGACGGCATTAAAGCTATCGGCAACCACAGGTTTATTTAGGAGAATAAAACTAAGACAAGTTTATTCGTTAATTGCTGGCAGTGCTTTTATTATATTTTCTGTGATGTTTATGCCACAGCAGCAAGTGCAAGCCCAGCTTTCTGTTTGTACACAACCTGCTCCAGGAAGTGTTGTCACAAACCCACCAGAAATCAAAAATCCTACTGCATCGAATCCTGTGAACTTGCAGGTAATCAGCGCAGGAGAGAAAAATTGCTATCTTGCAAATGGTAACGCACAAGCACCAACGCTTAGATTAACTCCCAAAGGGGGGAACAAGGCAGAACTCGTACTGCAATTGACGAACAAATTACCAGGTCAAGCACAACCAGGAATCAAGCAATGTGTTGGAGGAATTATTAAAGGAATGGCGCCATCTAATTCAACCAGTCTTCACTTCCACGGTTTAAACGTGTCCCCAGCGTGCAATCAGGATGAAGTTGTGAGTACAACAATTCAGCCAAGCGAGTCTTTTAGATATAACCTGCAACTACCGAAGCAAGAACCGCCTGGAATGTATTGGTATCATCCACACATCCACATGCAAAGCGAAGGTCAAGTACTTAGCGGATTAACAGGCGCCATTATTGTTGAAGGCATTAAGAAGTTTAACAACCAAGCTGCTCAACTTCCCGAACGGGTGTTTGTTCTGCGTGACATGGAAGTATCACCAAAGTTTGCCAACGACAGCAATGCACCGTCAAAAGACATTTCAATTAACACAGTACCGATTAAGTATCAAGGTAATGGAAATTATGATCCACCTGCCGTGATTCGTATGAACTCGAATGAACAACAGTTTTGGCGTGTGGCGTTTATATTTTAACCGTTTGCAGTATAACTACTTAATCAGGCATTGGCAATTGGGCAAAATGCTCGCGCAGCTTTTCATGAATGAACCGATAACGTCCACCGACTCGTTGCAGAAACATGCGGTCGGTAGCATAGTTGAGTAAACAAGCGTAGTTCCAGGGAATTAAGCCATTTTGCCAAAGAATCAAGCGTAAAGTAAAATGCTGAATGCAAGCCAAACCTGGAACTAGCCCACCCACCAATCTTTTACTCAACGGCATTCTGCTGAATACTAGTGCAACAAGGCAAAAGTCACTCATTCACTCATTCAAAAGAAAAAAACCTTATTTTACAGGCTTTCCGCGCTTCTCGCTCCTGGTAAGTTATTTTAGCCACGCTGTATATATTAATGAGTAATTGTAAATTGGCGGTGCCCACGATGGCGCCTGACTAGCAACAGTATCTTTTGCTAAACTGTATAAAAAGTTATAAACTATGCAATATAATTAATGAACATTAAATCTAACTTGAAGTGTTTGCATGACTACTAATACATAAGCTAATTATCAATCTGACTTCTGACTCATAGTTGTACTTTCTTCAGTTCCTTTGCTTGAATCTGTAGATTCTAAAAACATACTCAGTATTATATTGTATTATGAATAATTCTGCCAGATTTACAATATTTCTTCTAGCTGTAGTTTTTACAATATGGTTTTTATTCACCCCATATCAGCAAATCACAAGTGGCGAAGTGTTCGAGAGAGCTAGCAGAACTATTTCATTTCAATATTATAATAACTTTTTCAAAGCACCTTTTCCTTTGAACGTCGCCTCTATAGGTTTGCTTCTACCTGGAGTTTTCGTATTTCAGCTTTTATTTGGTAAACACAATTCCTGGTTTACCTCACGTCTTATTTTCCTAAGCGAAGGTCTTTTTCTAGTTGGAAGTATTCCACAAATTTTATTTTGGTCTATCTTCTCTTTTTTTGATGTTGATGTTCTAATGCCTTCGTTTTACCTCACTCATTGCATAATGATTATAACTTGCATTCTGTCATTTTTACTCTTTATACCAGTAGTTCATCGAAAGATATTTCCGCGTTCCCTGTACTAGACTTTAAAGTGACGCTGCGATATTTTAGTTAATTGAAGCAAAATTATAAGTATCCAACTAACAAAGTAAAAAAAGACCATATAAATGTTTTATTTATGTCCAAAAATTCAGCAAGGTAATGAGTTAGGAGTTTGGTGAGGTAGTTCTGACAGCTTATTCCACGATGGTGCCTCATAGCAGAACTTTTGACAAAACATCGATTACCTGCGTAGAAAATGGGGGTATCGCCTTATTGGGAACTACCAACTAATTGCGGCGCCGATAATAAAAACGGTATTTATCAGTGGTTTAATAGCTATCAGTGGTTTAATCGCAATGACAAGCAGTAATTTATTTGATTCTCAAAAAAACTCTATGACTATACCAAAGGTCAATTTTCTAACCATGTTTCGGCTGGGTTTATTCCAGATGGGGTTAGGCATCATGTCAGTTTTAACACTAGGTGTACTCAATCGCGTAATGATTGATCCAAAACTCCTAGCAATCCCAGCTACAATTGCAGCAGGCACAACGGCAATGACTTTGTTTGTTTCACCGGGTCGTGTATGGTTTGGGCAGATGTCTGATGCTAAAAAGCTTTGGGGCTATCACCGCACCGGATATATCTGGACAGGTTTATCAGTGTTGGCAGTCTTTGCGTTTCTTGCTGTACAAGTTGTGTGGCAGTTAGGCAAAAGCGTAGCCTCTGGGTGGACGCTACAAAGCACGGCTTGGGCTGTACTCTTGGGACTCGTGTTTGCCTTATATGGTCTTTGTGTTGATGCCTGCTCAACAACTTATGCCGCTTTACTGGTGGATGTTTCTGATGAGGACAACCGCTCCAAATTAGTGGGGGTTGTTTGGTCACTGTTAATGGTTGGGATTGTAGTTGGAGCTGTTATTACTAAAAAGTTGCTCCAAGGACTCACATTACAAACTTTACAACCGTCAGTCAATCGTTTGTTTATTATCTTACCTATAGTAGTGGTTTGTCTTGGGTTTATTGCGACGATTGGTGTTGAAAAAAAATTCTCCCGCTTCGCCGCGCGTTCTAAGTTGAACAACCAGGAAAAACGTATCAGCATGGCTAAAGCAATCAAAGTTTTGACAGCTAGCCGCCAAACTGCACTATTTTTCAGCTTTTTATTAGTAATGACAATTAGCTTATTCTTACAACAACCGATTCTAGAACCTTTCGGTGGCGAAGTATTTCAGATGACGGTAGCTCAAGGCGCCCTGCTGAACGCTTGCTGGGGGATTGGTGTTTTAGTTGGAATGAGCATTGCTGGTTTTGTGATTGTACCTCGCTTAGGTAAACAAAAAACGGCTCGATTGGGATGTTGGGCAGTAGCAATTAGTTTTGGGTTGGTGATTGCTAGTGGTTTCATTGGTAATCAAGTCGTGCTAAAAAGCGCCGTCTTAGTGCTGGGGGTATGTGGTGGATTACTAACAAATGGGGCAGTCACTTTAATGCTTGATCTTACAGCACAAGAAACAGCAGGGACATTTCTTGGAGCTTGGGGATTAGCTCAAGCATTGGCTCAAGCTCTAGCAACAGTAGGAGGAGGTGTACTTTTGGATTTAGGTCGCAGGTTGCTCTCTACGCCTGTGTTAGCTTATAGTCTCGTATTTGCGACATCAGCACTGGGGATGATTTGGGCGGTTCAGTTACTCAACCGAGTCAATGTTGCAGAATTTCAAACAACCGCCCAACAAGCTATTGCCTCTGTTGAGCAAAAGTGAATTACGAGGTACTTATCGCCGAATAAACTCAACAGCCTTAGCTGTGCCAGTAAGATGTTTTATTGTGTAGGTCTGTGTCTGCCCAACGTTAAATTTTGGAACTACAGAAAAGCGTTGCAATGTTGTAATGCCGTCAGTGGCGATTTTTACCTGGTTATTTTGTCCAAGGTTGACACTCGGCACAAGCAAACTAAATTCGGTTGAACCTGTGTCCACTGTACGGCGAATTGTAACACTTACCAACTGCCCAATCCCCACGTCTTGTGTACGAATTTGTTCTCCTGCAAAGTGGAGTTTCTGCTGCTTGTCCTGATAGTCAAAAGATGGTTTACCATCAATGCTAGATGTTGAATATGTAATCCGCAGATTCTGACCTTGCAGTTCATATAAATTCGGTGTTTTTGCTTCTTGTGCATGAGTTGGTAACACAGACCCAGAGAAGGCTAACAATGATATCCCTGCTAAACCTAATAATCTTCGACTAAAAAAAGTATTCATAGTTATATACCTCTATCTTTAAGCTTTGATGACTAAAACATTGCTATAAAAGTTTCTTAAATTATTAAATTTATTGTTATAAAAGTATTAGAATGACGAACCACATACATCTAAGCGCGTTTTTTCCAAAAATAATCCTTAAGATCATCTTAAGATTAATATAATTTCGGCGTTAACATAAATGCTCTCTTGTTGGGCGTTCGCTACATCCTTGAGATTATCCAAAAATATTTTACGACTGAGTGCATAAACCGAAAAAGCAGTTGTAAAGAGCGATAGGAGAGAAGTGGTTAACCAGTTATTCTGATACAAGGAGACAAGGAGACTAATACAATGGCAAGAATTCACATTCGTGATCTAACTACCCGGTGCATAAAGCTCCAGTTTCAAACGAAGTAGACAATAGAGGCAGAATTTTACCTCAATACCAAAACACAAGTGGACAGTATTGCCATGAAATTTGAATATCGCCTGAATGTAAACGACATTAAAGAAGCGAATCAAGCTCACGCCAAAAAAGGATTATTGAGATATTACCTATTAATGATTGTAATACTTCTACTAATACCAGTACTTCCGTTACTGACACAAAAAAATATTACCTTGAGCGATTTGCTAAATGTATTTTTGCCTAATTTGTTTTTGCTGGTTGTGGTATATTTCAGTTTTCGTATTTTTAGTAATTTCATGATTAAACGTACTTGGAATAGTCAACCTGGTTTGAAAAACGAAATTACTGTAGAAACGACCGAAGAAGGATTACAGATTACCACGCCATTATCAGAAGCAAGAATTAAATGGTTGATGTATACTCGCTGGCGAGAAACTCAAAATTTATTTATGGTTTATCAATCTCGTAACTGTTTCAATTTATTTCCCAAACGGGCTTTTAGTAGTGATGAGCAAATTAATGAATTTAGAGAATTATTGCGTAGAGCTTTACCCAATAAATAAATACATTTCATTGTACCAACCAAAATCATTGTTCAACAGAGAATACCTATGAAAACCAATAAATTCCAAAAAACTCTAAGAGGATGTTTGAAAAGTTTGGTTGCGTAAAATTTTATGCCAATCGTCTCACCATAATCCTAA
>NZ_JBXXZH010000080.1:0-34828 GCF_059640475.1 Calothrix sp. CBUCES-K 9914 | reverse complement strand
ATTCGCATTTATTGAATAACTTTGCCTATCTGGCAGTGTGACTTGCAAATTAGTTTGATTTTGGACTACGTGATAGGCAGTAATGACAGTGTAAGTGTTGAGCGCGCGCTTGATGATAACTCCGGAACCAGCATTACTACTATTTTTGCTGTCAACAATTTGTACGGTAATTTCTCTACCCATTTGTTGAACTTCTTGTGGGGAAAGCGCGCGCGCTGTTTGCGATTGAATCAAAACAACCGAGGCGCCGACTAATACTGAAGATAGTGTGTATAGTTTCATATCTACTATAAAGTGTTATGTTCAGCTTGGTGCTAAGATTCCCGACTTCTTAAAGAAGTCGGGAATCTCTACCGCTCAGATTGGATGTTATCTAAATATGTAGCAAAATCGACATATACCTTAGATTTATCACCACTTTGGTTGATTATTCTTCCTGCTGCCATAGCTCTTTGGTCTAAAAGTCTTTCTACAACAACTCTTGAATCGCTTCCGCGCGGAAGCGTGAATAGCACATTGTTCTCGGTACAAGTGTCGTAGGTATTCGCAATTGCACAAACTACTGGATACCCATTAACCGTTCCATTCGTAATGGTCTTGAGAGTTCCGTTGTCTGAGCTACGCTGAAATCGTTGTGAAACTTGCTTGCAACGCTCAAAAGGTGTCAGTTTGGAAGATAAGCTTGAAACCCAGCCAATTATGGGTTTCTTACTGCCATCCTGATTACGTACATAGGTTTTAGGTACGCCTTTGTCCTTTGCACAGAAAAACGTAGCACTACTGCTGGCTTGGCTTGGCTGATTGAGGGTTACAGAGACAGTAGATATACTCAGTAAGACAATCGTAGAAACTTTCGCAATTTTAGTTAACATGGCATTGAGCAATTCCTGAGTCAGATGTGCTTAACCAACCGAAAATTTCTCTATACTGACGTTTTCGGTATACGAAAAGCTACAACTAATTTTTGCACGTTTTTGGAAATATGCTTAGATATATCAATAAATCTATAAATATTGGATAAATGTTGAATAAATTGAATAAATTGAGGATATTAAGATATTGAAAAAGTTGAAGATATTGAAGATGTTGAATAAAAAAAGTATAAAGTTCATTTAGATCAGTTCAAGGTAATTTATTTTCTTGTATATTTTGATACAATATTGTAAAAATAGGGTATGTCAATGCTAAATCAAAAGCTAGGAGGGCGTTACCAGATAATTCAACAACTAATGCCGCCAGGAGGCTTTGGTGTAACTTTTATAGCTTGTGATACCCAAAGGCATGGAAATCCTCAGTGTGTTGTCAAAAAATTGCAGCCACGCTCTAATGATTTAAATAGTTTGCGAATTGCACAGCGTCTGTTTGCACAAGAAGCTGAAATCTTAGGAAAACTGGGTCAACACGACCAAATTCCGCAGTTATTGGCTAATTTCGAGGAGGAACAAGAGTTCTATATAGTTCAAGAGTATATTAATGGTCATGACTTGAGTCAAGAAATTCCACCAATAGGGAATAAGTCACCGGAAGCTCTTGTAATTCAACTTTTAAAGGAAATATTAGAAGTTTTGGAATTTGTCCATCAAAATAATGTTATTCACCGCGATATCAAACCATCCAATATCCGGAGGCGTAAATCGGACAATAAGATAGTGTTAATTGATTTCGGCGCCGTTAAGCAAATAAGTAGCATGGAGGTAAATCAAGCGGGGGAAACAAAGTTTACAGTTCCGATAGGTACTTATGGCTACATGCCAAGCGAACAAGCAGTAGGAAATCCCAAGTTAAGTAGTGATATTTTTGCAGTGGGAATTATTGGTATTCAGGCTTTAACAGGAATATATCCAGACCCTCATGGTAGAATGCCAACAGATGGAGAAGGGGAAATTCTTTGGCGTAATAGTGTAGAAGTAAGCCCTAAATTTGCAGAAATTTTAGAAAAAATGGTGCGCTACGACCACCGTCAGCGCTATTCAAACGCAACAGAAGTATTAAATGCAATCAATCAACTTTTAGCCAGTAAAGAAAAGGAGACAAAAAAAGCGCAACTGATTCGCAAAATATTAATAGGTTTGATAGCATTAGCAGCTATTGGCATAATTATGTATTTTGTAATTCCGCGTAAAAATCCATCTGTTACCCAATTAGTTTCCTCTTACGAAAGCACTGATTTAGGAATCAAATTAAAATATCCTCAAGATTGGCAAAGGCAAGATTTACAAAATCCATTTACTGGCGAAAAAGTATCATTTATTTATAACAAGCAAAGCCCAAAAGACAGCTTTGAGGAAAAGCTAACGGTTAGTATTACTCCTTTTAATGGCACTTTAGAGGACTATAAAAAAACAGTTGTTGAAGCAAATCCGGAACAAAATATAAGCAATACAAGTGTCAATTCGGCAACTTTAGCAAATAGACGCGCGTATCAACTAATTTATACAGTTAAAGATGGAGATAATACATTAAAAAACCTCAAAGTATTTACTTTAAATAATGGCAAAGGCTATGCTGTAACTTATTCCGCTAACATTGATGACTACGAGAAGTTTTTGCCAACAGCAGAAACAATGATTAATTCATTCGAGATTAAATAAAAGCATCTTGTTCTTATTCTTATTCTTGTGGAACGGGCATACCTGCCCGTTTGACATTCAGGGCGGGCAAGGATGCCCACCCCACAAGAAACTTTTTGGTTTTATTGAAAAGTCCTTATTACTATATGCTAATTACTCCCTTATTTGAATTAAAATTACCACATATAGCAACTTATATAGAAATAACACCCGATGGTAGAACAATTGTAGCAGCAACACGTGAAGGTCAAATTTCCGTTATGAACGAAAGTTTAACTACTTTATATAACTACAATGTTAGCGATTCTATTATAGCCCTAACAATCAGTTATGATGGGAAAACGCTTGCAATCAAAGATAAAGATGCTCGACTTGTAGTTTTTCAAATAGATGGAGAAGTAATATTTGAAGAAGCAGTTCACAATCAAAAATATAAGGGAGAATATGGCTGTATTTTTTCATCAGACGGCAAGCTTTGGGATGTTGTAGTAGATGCAGAAGGCGAAGTATTAATTCAGTATCGAGAGACACAACACTGGAAAGTTTTGAAATACGCTTTTTTGCTTGTTAATTACCAAGAAAGTTATTTTACTTTAACTTCTCATCCACAAAACAAAGTCATGCTAAATTTGATACATTTTTACGTAGCCTGTCACTAAAGTACACAATTTCATAATTAGGCGTCAGTTCTGTTTGTAGTTGCTTCCACAAACTGATTCCTTCTGGCAATCACACAAGCTTTAATCATAAACTTACCTCAGTAGCAATATTATAATTTGGAACACCATGCTCAACACAGTATCGATATTTTTCAAGAAGCGCTTGCCGCATAAATTGATTTTGCAGACAATAATATATTGGCTCTTCCGTACAAAGCGCGTGCTAAATCTGTTAAAAAAATAGCTTTTAACCCTTGCTATGCTTATCTTACAGCCATTATTGGCTTTATAAAAATAAAATTACTGGAATTTCAACTATAAGTGCCTGTAAGCCTTGATTATAAAGGATAATTATCGATTTTAATTAAAATTTAGCACGCTATGTACGGAAGAACCATTTAAGGTAGCATTATAACTAACTTTCCGCAATTACGTAAGCTTTAGTCATAAACCAACCTCTATAACAGTATTAGGCTTTGGTATATGTGACAGCAACGTTGGATAGAAAATTAGTTATTTCAGCTATGATTGGATGCTGTTGTAATTGGCTTAATTCCGCAGCATTCATGTTCTCAAATATTGTTTGGATGTATTGCGACTTATCGCCTAAAAATCTTGACAAAAATCGCTTTGGATGACAGCAAGCAAACTCCCACTCTAAATCAGTAAAATGTTGTCCAATTATTTTTTCAATCAAATCACGATTATGTAACAAAACAACTTCTATTTCCGGGATAGCCATAACAATTTTATAAGGGACACCTGGAGAAGATTGACGCATCAAAAAATTTATATCATTAAATTTCTCAGCGACTATATCTTTATCATCTGCGTGCGTGTCTACTATTAAAGCTACAGGTATTCTATCAGCTCCAAGAATTGTCATCGCCATTGATAAAGCGTCAGACTGACCCAAACCAGCGTAAAATTTTGTACTTTCAAGCAGTTCATCTGATAATATTTTTTTTATAATATCCATATCTGACTGAGATTCTGTAAGAATGCAAGCTTGAATCATGGTAATCTCCCATTAATATTGTAATTTGGAACACCTTGTTCAACACAGTATCGATATTTTTTGAGAAGCGCTATTCGCATAAATTGATTTCGCAAACAATAATATATTTCCCCCTGTTCCCACAAAAGGATGGTTTGAGGAGCTATATATTTGGCTAAAGTAAAAGCAGCTTCTGTGAAACCACTGCTACTAAATACGCAACCAATTGCTGCTGCTGGTCTACGTAGTAATTGATTTCTAAGTTTTGCAATTGGTTCAACATTTAATGTTGTACTTGTATCTTTACATTCTATAAGACAGTTCAGTCAATCTGAATAAATAGCTACATCAATTTGCTCAAGTTCCTCATCATCTATTCTCACACTATAAGGATAGAGGACTTCTGCACTTTCTAGTTGAAATGCTCTTATAATTAGATATTCTAGAGCTTTTCCTGCATCCCAATCAGGAGTATCTCCTGCCTGTATCTGAGACCAAAGTATAATTAAATCGTCCCAATTATAAGTTTTTATCCTGGCTTCGTATTCTGCACCCGTAGGCATGTAATTATTATATCCTGTAACGAACGTTAATCAGTACAAACTAAATATAACTCGTTAGGTCTATCATTTGTACTAGTGTCACTGAATATTAATAAAAACTTTGATTTAACTTTAAATTTTTAATATCTGTTTGTTTATTCTTGACCAAATACTTGGGCTATAAGCAAGAATGCTATTGCTGCGAGGCTTTTAACTCACCTAAATTTGTTACAATTCTACATAGTCTGTTACTAAAATATACAATCTCATAATTAGGCGCCAGTTCTGTTTGCAGTTGCTTCCAAACTTTAATTGCCTCTTCATCAAAATTTGCTTCTACTTCTGGGCTTACGAAACCAGGTGAGGAAAGCGGGTCGTCCCAATTTAATATTGTGTTGTAAACTGCTGCCCATTTATATAATCTGTTTATAGTTTCTTGACTCAAAGGCTGTTTTGCAGGGTCGATGTTACCAACTAGGTCTCCTGATGCCCACCATAAAGGATAACATCCATAATCTGGCATCAGTTTAATTTTGGTTGCCATACATGTTCTAATTAATTTTATGGTGGAGCGAACAGAACTATTATCGTAAGGCTTCTAAATCAGCTAAATTCGCTACGGTTTTACGTAGCCTGTTGCTAAAATACACGACCTCATAATCAGGCACCAGTTTTTTTTGTAGCTGCTTCCATAAACTAATTCCTTCTTATTCAAAAGCAGCTTTAGCTTCTAAACTAGGAAAGCCTGGAGAGTCAGTAGGGTCTTCCTAATTTAAGGTAGCATCATAAGCCTTTGCCCATTATGTAAACTTTCAATTGTATTATTTCAAAGATAAGCTTTCAGGCTCTATATCTCCCACCTCTTCATCATCCCACCATATAGGGTAACAGCCATAATCTGCCATTAGCTTAATTTTTCTAGGCATATAAATCCAATCAAAAAAATTGTTTACCCGGTTATTAAGTGCTTAAGTCCTACAGTTTGTTTTGCTGCTAATAAACCAAGTTCAATGATTGGTTCAAACTATCACTCTACGAATCTCTCTGTGTACTCTGTGTCTCTGTGGTAAAAATTTCTGTTGGTTTGTGGTGTCTCGCCTGTGCATTCACTCAGGCGAGACACCGGGAGCTACGCTCCTACTGCTTCTTTTGCTGCGTATAGAACTTCTGCGTTAATGTTGCCAATACCGCGTTCGCGCGCGAATTTCTCTGTATTGCGTTTCACCTTACCGCGTACAAAACCAGGTATCTTATTAAGTTCTGCTAAACCGTCTTTTGTCCAGCTTAAATCAGATTCAGCAGAAATACCTTTGGTAATAACTTCTTTTGTATCGTGTCCACCAAATATTTCTAACAGGTGGTCTTCCATTCCCAATGTAAACGAGTTATATACTAAGTCGGCTACTTGGTTTGTTCCTTCATAACCCATGAATGGTTTGTAACCAATGGGGAAGTTTTGTATATGGATCGGCGCCGCTATTACACCGCAGGGAATATCTAACCGTTTACCAACGTGACGTTCCATTTGTGTACCGAAAATAGCTGAAGGTTCAACGCGCGCTATTGCATCTCCAATGGCGCCGTGGTCTTCGGTTATTATTACTTCGTCGCAATATTCACTAACTTGTTCACGGAACCAGTCAGCATCATATTTACAATAAGTGCCTGCCCAAACTACATGAATCCCCATTTCCCGCGATAAAATCTTGGTCATTGCTGCTGCATGGGTAGAGTCACCAAACACTACTGCTTTTTTACCAGTTAAGTTCTGACAGTCGATGGAACGTGAGAACCAGGCAGCTTGTGATACATACAATGTTTGATTATTAATAAACTCTTCATAATCAACATTGGCGCCTTGAGCATTAATAACCTGCTGAATTTTTCGGATACAACGCGCTGTTTCTACTACACCCATCGGCGTAATATCTACACATGGTGTTCCAAATTGTTCTTCGAGGTACTTCGCTGTTGCTAAACCGAGTTCGCGGTATGGACACAAGTTAAACCACGCGCGCGGTAAATTCTTTAACTCGTGAACTGAGGCACCTTCTGGAATAGCAGCATTAACTTCGATACCCAAGTCAGCCATTAACCGCTTTAACTCGGTGCAGTCGTGCTGGTTGTGAAACCCTAAAGTGGAAATACCAATGATGTTAACTGAGGGTTTTTCTGTTTTGCCTTCAGGTAACTCACCTTTTTTACGTGCTTTCTCAATGTAAAACTGAACAATTTGTTGTAACGTCCGGTCTGCTGCTTGTAACTCGTTGACGCGATAGTGGTTAACGTCCGCTAACATTACGTCACCTTTTGCATCGAGTTGCGCGCGTTCTACAAAGTTTTGTAAATCTTCTTGCAAAATGCTCGATGTGCAGGTAGGAGTCAAAATAATTAAGTCGGGATGTTCTTCTTTGTCTTTACGGGTAATGTTATCTACTACCTTTTCTTGCGAACCGCGCGCTAATACATGACGGTCTACAACGCTCGCTGTAACTGGGGTAAAATCTCGCTCTCTCTCCAACATCGAGCGCATTACGTTAAAATAATCATCCCCTAAAGGAGCGTGCATTATCGCATGAACGTTTTTAAAAGAACTGGCAATTCGTAGCGTACCAATATGAGCAGGGCCTGCGTACATCCAATAAGCCAACTTCATATATCTGTTCTCCCTTAATGAGTAATTTTACTCTGTCACCAATTGACAACTAATCGAATTTATCGTTCTTGATTGTCGCAAAACTTTTGGCGCCTTTATACCGTGGAGAAATGAAAGTTATTATTTGCAACAAATGTTCCGAAATGCTTTTACTCCTACGTGTATCTATTTTTAGAATATACATAAGTTTAAATACGCATATAAATCATGTCTCTAAATTCTAAAATTGCTATCGTTACATTAAGTTTACTTCTTGGTGCAAGTATTTCAGGGTTTGCAGCTAATGCTACACTGCCTCAACAAAAACAACCTGTTGTTACTGCTCAAGTTAAGCAAGTAAAAAATAATACTGTTATTCCTGGTAAACAAGTAGGTGCCATTACGAAAAAGACGAAGCGCGCGGATTTGGTGAAATTGTTCGGCGCCTCTAAACTAAAGGATGAGACAACTAGATTTTTTGGTGGAGAGGCTGAGTTTCCCGGAACAGTAGTAAATTTAGGTAAAGATAGAGAGTTGACTGTTCTTTGGAAAAATAAAAACCGTAACCAAGTAGCAGGTGTGATGATATTTGACCCGCAGTGGAAGACTCCTGAAGGTATTGGAGTTGGAACGGCGGTGAGTGAGTTGCAGCAAAAAATAGGTAAGTTTAAAATGAGCGGGTTGGGTTGGGATTATGGTGGTATTCCTGACCTCCAAGGAACTAAAATAGCGAATTATAAAGGCCAACTTGTTTTGCGGATGAGTACGGACAGCGAACTTTCTCAAAAGTATGAGAAGGAGTCTAGAGCAATTTCTGGTGATGGTGTTACATTGTCTTCGAGTAATCCTAGTTTGAAGCGTTTGGGTGTAAGTGTTAGACAGATGATTGTGTTTTTTAACTAATTTGTACTAATCACTCAATGGTTATGGTAATCACTGAAGTGATTATTACAATAAGTGGGTGGGCATCATATGCGGTAGGCGACGCGCAGGCTTTGTATCAATATAATTAATGATGCAACTGCCATAAAGGTGCCCCAAACCCAGTAGGGTAAAAATAATTGCTGTTGAATTTGGGCTGTATCAGATAACCCCAATTCCCCAGCTCTATAACTAAATAAATAATCTAATTGGTGATAAGTACTTATACAGGCTTGAACTCCAAGAAATTGAATTGCAAATCCTTGTACCCAACGAGTCGCTTTGAGTCCTAGTGCCAGAATTATTATACCAAGTAAAGGTATTAAAGCTAATCCAAAGGGTGAACGAACCCATATTAAGGTTGATACTAATAGGCTTATTCCTAAGATTTTTAAACTAATTGACGCTGTTTTGAAACTACGTGAGGCAATAATTAAAGCGGCGCCTGCTATTGGAGGACCCATTGGCCCTGCGGCAGCAACTAATGCGCGACGTATAGGGTCCCAAGATGCGGGGAAAGTGTACGAAGCAAAACCTGAACCGTTGGAAAAAATCTGTAGCTGCTCAAAATTTCCTCCCAATAGCGCTGCTGTTAAACCATGCGCCATTTCGTGAAACCAAGTTGCCAATATTGTAAACGGATAAAGAATATAGTCACCGCCTGGAATTTGCCATAGCACAGCAGTCGCAACAGCTGCTACCACTAACCATTTAAGCCCCATACGGTCAATAACCGCTGGGGCTTCTATGCTGTGCAAAGGTTCTTTATAATTCCACTTTTCGCTCATACAACATCCACCTGTATACCAGCCCCTATAAATTACGATTCAGCTCTATCGTAACCGGACAGCTAACGGTTTGTGGGATAGTTTCTGTAATATTTAACTTACATCTGGGTTATTGGTAAATATTGCTTTATCTTTCATTACAACCTGGAGTTGAGGTCCAGACCGCGCTAGACGAAAGATTACTCCATCACTAGCTCGAAATTGCAAAATTTTTTCACCATTTATATATGTTCCATTTGCACCTAAACTTACAATGTCCCAACCATTGTTTACACGCTGCACCTCAACGTGATGACGAGATACCACAGCACTATAAAGAACAATATGGTTATCAGTCGCGCGTCCAATACGGATAATGGGTTGATCCTCAAAAGTCCAACTTTGAGGTGGAAGAGATTCTTGTGGGTGTATGAGGGTAAGTGTTATCAAGCGTCCTTGCTATATTATATTTCTACTGTTTGAAACAGAAATGTTACCAAATCTCCTTTGCCGAGACCAATGCGGTCGCCCGGTCTTAGTCTGTGTCTGTTGCCAGGTAGTAATGGTAAGTTGTTGATGTAAGTTCCGTTTGAACTACCTACATCTTCAATATAGTATGCATCAGCTTCGACGCGAATGTCAGCGTGAATTCGGGAAACAATTTCCGAATTTGAGAAGCCGGATACATCTATATCTGGCGGTATACGGTCATTCGGTTTACCGATATGAATTACTGGTATGTTTTGCGGTAGTTCTATCGTTTGTTCCGACTGAACGTGAACAAGCCGTGAGGTTATCTGCTGTAACTGAGTTCTAGCAGGTGATTGTGGGGGGGCAGAAATTGGTTCTGTAGTAGGTTCTGGCGTTGCTATTGGTTCCGGCGCCTGACTATGGTGCGACTGTTCCGGTGGAGCTATTACAACTGGTTCAGGAACTACAGTTGGCTCAGGCTCAATAATTGGTGGTGAAGTCGCAATTGGGGGAGCTGCAACAGTAGGTGGGGGAGCAACAACTGGTTCCGGCGGTATGTATGGTGGTGGAACCTCCGGCATGGAGACAGCCGTTGGTGGTAAAGGTGGAACCTCTGGTACTAGAGGTGGCGCCGTTACCACTATTGGTTGTGGTACTTCTGTTTCGGGTGGAACTTGCGATGACACTTCTACAGGAGGGGATGCAACTGTAGGTGCAACCGTGGGTACTGGGGCGCCTTCAAGAGCAGCAACTCGTAAATTAAAACCACACTGACCGCAGAACGATGCATCTGCCTGCACGGTTGCCCCACAGCTTGGACAGCTAACAGTAGCTGGTAATGGGGTGTAGCAAGCTTCACACTGAACGGCACCGTCCGGGTTGGGGTGATTGCAGTTTGGGCAGACGATCATGGAGATAAGCCTTTGTTCTAGGTCATCGTAAGGATAATGTAAAAAGCATAGAAAGAATATACTCTCAATGCACGATTTTTGAGCTTGGTAGAATACGCAGTTCGACAATAGCATGAAAGCTCGTTAGTGCGCGGCTCTAGAAGCTTAAAGCGAGCGTCTTTTGATATACTAAGCGCGTTGCAACTCCTCGCCCGCTGCCGCATCTAACAGCCACCAAAGCTCTGCTTGCGGTTTAATCAAGCGAGATGGATAAGTAAAGTCATCAGCTGCCGATGCAAAGACTTGGGCTAAAGCGGGTCTTTTATTCGCACCAGCCACTACAAACATAACGCACCGAGCCGCGTTAATAAATGGGTATGTGAAAGTTATGCGCTGACTATCCCCTTTATTACCAACGGTAACAAGCTTATCAGTGACTTTTAAAGCTTCGGTATGAGGAAACAACGAAGCTGTATGAGCATCATCACCCATACCAAGCAAAATTACATCCAATGCCGGGAATTCACCACTGTTAACTTTAAAGAAATCTTGGAGTTCTTTTTCGTGTTTGGCTGCTGATACTGCTGGGTTGCCATCAAGAGTTGGCATCGCGTGAATATTTTGTGGAGGAATTTCCACGCGGTCTAACCATACTTGCCGAGCCATTAATTCGTTGCTGTCTGGGTGGTCAGGTGGAACGTAGCGCTCATCACCCCAAAATACGTGTATTTTCTCCCAAGGTAGATTTTGGGCAGCAATCGCTTCGTACAATGGTTTAGGTGTACTACCACCTGATAGCGCAATTGTAAACTGACCGCGCGTTTGAATAGCCTCATCGAGTTTGGACAGAACTAGTTGAAGCGAACGTTCAACCAGTGCAGCCAAATTAGGCAAAACTTCAACTTTCCGATTCATGATATATGACCAAATTGCTGACTTATCAAGCAATACAATAGCGAAATTCTGGGTTAACTTCGGTTGGTCTTATACTTTATTAATGGAAGCGGGATAAGAAATACTCAATTTCCAATTGCGTCACGCTGTGCTGCTAATAGCTGCTCGATACCCTTTTCGGCAAAATCGATCAATTGATTTAACTGCTTGCGGCTAAAACTTCCTTCTTCGGCAGTTCCCTGAACTTCGATTATTCCTAGATTTTGATTCATTACGACGTTGAAGTCCACACTTGCTGAAGAGTCTTCAACATAGTTCAAATCTAAAAAAGCTTCTCCCTCTAATAGTCCCACTGATACTGCTGCGACTTGTCCCACTAAAGGAGAGCGCTCTAAGGCGCCAAGCTGGAGTAATTTGTTTAAAGCGGAAGAAACTGCGACAAAACCACCAGTGATCGACGTTGTTCGTGTTCCTGCATCAGCTTGCAGTACATCAGCATCAACAGTAATTGTCCGTTCTCCTAATGCTTCAAAATCTAAAGCCGCGCGTAAAGAACGACCAATCAAACGTTGAATTTCCTGTGTTCGTCCAGATAACTTCATAAACTCACGTTCGTGCCGCTGTTGCGTAGCTGATGGCAGCATTCGATACTCAGCAGTTAGCCAGCCTTTACCAGTTCCTTCGAGAAACCTCGGAACACCATTACTTATACTCGCAGTGCAAAGTACTTGTGTTTCACCAGAACACGCAAGTACTGAACCAGCAGCATAACGGGTAAAATTTTGTTGAAAGCTAACGGGACGCATTTCATAGGGTTGCCGACCATCGGGACGCTGCCACATCTTTGTTTGCCTCAAGTTTGTTTGGTCATAGCATACAACTTGAAAGCAGTAATTCAAAACTAAATATTATATAACATTACTAAATTATTTTTGAATATAAAGTTTTTTGATTTAATCAACCCAATTTTTTATCAATAAGCGAAACAATATCTTTAAGGACTATATCTCGTGACTGGTCGCCATTAATCGTCAATAAGCGCCGCCTCCGGTCGTAGTACTCCAAAATTGGGACTGTACGGTCGTAGAATAATTCGACGCGACGCTGAACAATCTCTGGATGGTCATCGGGTAAAGAACGTCCCAAAGAACGACTTACCATTACAGCTTCAGAAACTTGTAAATAAACGGCAAACAAAAGCTGTTGCCCTAGTTCGTCGAGTAAAAAATCTAATTCAGACGCTTGGAAAGCAGTGCGTGGATAACCTTCTAATATCCAACCATGTTCAACGTCCGGGTTTTTAAGACGTACACGAATAAACTCAATCATCAATTCATTACTGACTAGTTCACCTTGCTTGATATAAGGCAGCGCAAGACGACCCAGTTGTGAGGAAGTAGCTATAGCTTCGCGTAAAACTTCCCCTGTCGAAATTAGAGAAATATTAAAGTACGTACAAAGGCTTTGAGCTTGTGTGGTTTTTCCTGAACCCGAACCACCTAAAATTACTAGTCTCACCAAAAAACACTCCTGATGTAGTCAAAAATAAAACGAGCTAAATTTGTTGTGCCCAAACAAACAGCAAATGTAACATTGATTAATTGCTGCCACTGCTTCGATTTTTGAACCAAGTCGTCCAGAGCGTAATGCTGGTTCGCATTTTTACGAGTATAAAGTGTAGAGTTAGGTGTGGAAAATTAATTTGGATGCCTCTTGACTTAAGCGCAAATCAAGTGATTGACTAGGAATGCCACTTAAGTATATACACTACATTAAAAAAAACTCTGACTTGGAACCACGAGTTATTCTAAATTGCATCAGCGAATTCACTCATTTAGATAGTAAATTTTTAAACATTAAATTATGGTTGTTCAGTTAGAAACCCCAAGCACAAATCAAACTCCAAGATTACCATACAAGGTTGAGGGTTTAATACAAGTTTTCACTACATCGCATCGTAACTTTTTTACTACAGTGATGGCAGAAGCACTGAGAATAGCCGGACAGGGTACATCAGTGCTAATTATACAGTTTCTTAAAGGTGGTATCAATCAGGGATACGATAAACCAATTAAACTGGGGCAGAAACTAGAGTGGATTCGCTGTGACTTACCCCGATGTATTGATACACCGCATCTCGACGACAGTGAAGCCGAATCGCTACATTCGTTGTGGCAACATACACAAAAGCTAGTATCCGAAGGTAAGTATTCTCTCGTTGTATTAGATGAATTAAGTTTGGCAATAAATCTTGGCTTAATTCCCGAAACCGATGTTTTAACGTTTTTGGCTAGGCGCCCGTCACATATAGATATAATTCTCACTGGCCCCGAAATGCCAAAATCAATTTTGGACATCGCAGACCAAATTACGGAAATTCGTCATAGTCATAAAGCTTAGGGCAAATATGTTTGACCATGTTTCGTTTGGTGTTAGTAACCTTGAAAAAAGCATTGCGTTTTACGATGCTACATTAAAATCCTTGGGTGTCAATCGAATGTTCGCTATGGCAGATGCTGGAATTGCTGGTTACAGTGGTTCGGGTGGCGCCACTTTTTGGTTATACTCCAAAACATCTACACGAGAACCTTTAATTGAAATTCCTACAGTACCGCGTTTCCACCTTGCATTTGCAGCAAATACTCGTGCGGATGTAGATGCTTTTTATCAAGCTGCACTTCAATATGGCGCCAAGGATGAAGGAAAACCTGGGATACGCGCGCAATATCATCCTAATTATTACGCTGCCTACATTTTTGACTTGGATGGATATAAGCTAGAAGCTGTTTGTCATAAACCGTAAGCTGGGCTAAAGCCCACAAATCCTAACAACATCAAGGTATTCTATAAATTCTGCTCTCTTATAACATCGTGATTAAAAACGACATTTGGATTCAACAAATGGCTCAACAGGGTATGATATCTCCCTTTGAACCAAGCTTAATTCGTCATCTCAAAAGCTCAGATGCATCATCACTACGTCACGTTATCAGCTACGGACTATCATCCTACGGCTACGATATTCGCTTGTCTCCTGTTGAATTTCGCATTTTCCGTCATATTCCCGGTACTGTCATTGACCCAAAAAAATTCAACCCACAAAACCTAGAGTCTACCCAACTTCACACAGATGAAACAGGTGATTATTTTATACTTCCTGCTCATTCATATGGTTTAGGCGTAGCGCTTGAGAAACTTCAAGTTCCAGATAATATGACAGTGATTTGTATAGGTAAATCCACGTATGCACGCTGTGGAATTATAGCAAATTTAACACCAGCAGAGGCAGCATGGCGCGGTCATTTAACTTTAGAGTTTTCTAATTCTTCAAGCGCTGATTGTCGTATTTATGCATCAGAAGGCGTAGTACAACTGTTATTCTTTGAGGGAGAACCCTGTGCAATTAGCTATGACACTCGACAGGGCAAATACCAAGACCAAGACGAAAAAGTAACCTTGGCAAAAGTTTAACGTAGGGTGCGTGACGCTATAAGAATTCGACAACGAAGCCAGTAGTCTAGTAGCGTCACGCACCTTACGGCGCCAATCTATTACAAATTACAGATACCCGCTCTTCAAGTGACGCTAATAGTATGGTGGAATGGCACTATTTCACGCATTGGTCGGCACCAACATGCATTGGGTAGGGTGCTTTCAAGCTATTACTATCAAGCAATGTAACGCCAAATACAGTGCTTTCACGCACCATTAATACGTTAAGTAAGCAACACTCAATAGTATGGTGCGTGACGCCACTAGACCTTCGGCTTCGTTGTTAGATTGTTATAGCGTCACGCACCCTACGGCGCCAATCTTCCTTTGCCCAGTCGAGTGGATTTATACCATTGTGAAATTGCAGGCGCCCATTGTTCAAGATGAGGAAACATCATTTCACACAACTTCTGAATTTCTAGTTGTGCGTCTTTTTTGTACCGTAAGTCAAGAAAATGTAACAGCGCGCGTAAATTAAAACTAACAACAAAGTGCTGCCGATAGTCAAAGGGCACTTTTCCACGCGCGTGTTCCTCGGACATTCCAGATTCAAAATCAGCTTTATATCGTTTTGCAGCTTCTAAACACCACTGTAAATCCGCTTCACGTTGTTCAGGCGAATAGTAGTATTTTTTACCTTGACGGTCATTATAATACCCAATAGGACGAAGGTAAAAAACATCTTCTATGTCTTTTTTTCCATCTACTACATCCAATACTTGTACCCCCGTGTACCTATACGATTGAACATCAAATGATACACCAACTCTGTGAGTACGTGCTTGTTGCATAACGCTGTGAGGAAAATAGCCACAGTTGAAGACTATTTGCGGATGCTCCATTGGTCCAAAGTGTCCTCTATCACCAGCTAACAAGCGCTTTACAATTAACTCTCCACAAGCTTCTTCGCTGGGAAAGCTATCACGTTCATCGTACACAAACGCTTCTGTGTAGTCTTGATGCATTGCAGCGTAAATGACTTGTTGGGGATTTGCGGTTTTAGACAAAACCTCTACGCGAAATCGATCCATGAGCGACATGAGGGTGAGTTTCAACAAAGGACTGTGTAGCCTAGAGAGTCATCATATAACAGGATGCTTCAGGTTAGAGTTGGATATTACAAAAACAAAAAATTGCTTAATCCTCTTTACATAAGTTAATAATTTGTTTACAATTGTTTACAAAGAAGGCAATAAATATTTAAGAGAGGGAATTCTCATGACTTACAAAGGTGCTATCATCGACGAGCAGGGTAAAATGAACAATTTTGCTCTTGAGCCAAAGGTTTATGTTGATACTCAAGGCGACCGTACTGGTTTCACTCCTTATGCTGAGTTGCTCAATGGTCGTTTAGCGATGATTGGTTTTATTTCGCTGATTGCGTTGGAAGTGTTTACTGGACATGGTGTTATTGGATTCTTACAAAACCTTTAGTTAGAAAACCTTTAACTACAAAACCTTTAACTAGAAACTTGTTGTAACTTTGTGCGGCAATATAATAAGACCCGCTCCTACACGTTGATGTGTTGGGGCGGGTTTATGATTATTATTAGTTACTCGTCAACATCTCTATTACTTTTGGTTTAATGTGTTATGGCTTTAACAGCATCTACAATGCTTACACTCGGCACGCAGGCGCCTGAATTTTCATTACCGAATGTGGTATCGGGAGAAACTATTAAGCTTTCTAATTATCAGGGAAAGTCGTTATTAGTAATGTTTATATGTCAACATTGCCCATTTGTAAAGCACATCAAGAATGAATTAGCACTGTTAGGGAAAGATTATTTAAATACTGATTTGAATATTGTGGCAATTAGTGCAAATGATGCCCATAAGTATCCTGATGATAGACCTGAGTCATTGAAAGCAATGGCAATAGAACTAGATTTAAAGTATCCTGTTTGTTACGATGAAAGTCAAGAAGTGGCGAAGGCTTATACTGCTGCCTGTACACCAGATTTTTTCTTATTTGATTCGGAACATAAATTAATATATCGTGGACAATTAGATGATAGTCGTCCAAGTAATAATGAGGCAGTTACGGGAAAAGACTTGCGCTTGGCGATAGATTCTATGCTAAAAGGTACTGTAATAGCAGGGGATCAAAAGCCAAGTATAGGTTGCAATATAAAATGGAAACCAGGTAATGAGCCTAGTTATTCTAAATAATAGAATAGAGAATTGGGAAATAGTTAGTAGGTAAGTTCACCCAAATCATTCCTCACTCATAAATAAAACTACTAACCATAACCCTGGAACGGGAGCGATTAACTGTTAACTATTAGCAATCAGATATTCTCAACTAATGCTTAATCTCCAAATTCAAAATATAAGTTCCCAGCTGAAGTTTTCCTGACCATAATTCATACTCAACTCGTAGATGTTCGGGTAAGGGGTGTCCATTGAGGATGAGACTCTTCGTGTAATTACGAAGACGAATTGGTTCATGAGGTTGAAATGATTCGCTTGGTAACCAATACCTACTTACACCGCAGACACCCTGTTCCCAGAAGTGGCGGTAACTTAACTGTGCATTTCCTTGCATGGTCATAGTGACGCGATACGGCGATATTTCAAGCCATATAATTCGAGGGCTACCTGGAGTTGGTATGTTACAGCTTGGATAAATCTCCTCGCGCGTCCGAACGGATTCACTATTTTTTTGGTGCGGCGCGGTTAGGAGTAGATGAAATCTATCGCTGTCTTTTTGATATAATGTTGCCGCAGTTTCGACGACAGACCACACGGGCAGGTCTGTGGAGATTAGCGATAGGCATACGGGCTTGCGTTGGTGTGTCAGCATGGGAGCGATACCGGCAATTAAGTTCCAATTAAGAAAAAGAGCAAAACACGGACTAGAGGTAAATTCCTGAGCTTTCCTAGCATCCTGATAAATAGGGCAATGCAAAACAACCGTAAAACTAGAACGAAAATAAATTCAAACCAGATAGAGCAGCCTGGTCATAGAAAGCGGTAGGATTATGTTCGCAGTCACACGCCAGTTTATCCTAATGTCGCCTTCTGTTATAACCGTAGAAACAAAAGAAGACGTTTCGCTTTCTTTAGTTATTAACCAGACCGATTCTGGTATTTCCTTACAGGGTCGCATACTCGTACCAGGTGATAAGTCTATATCTCATCGTGCCCTAATGTTGGGTGCTTTGGCACAAGGAGAAACGAAAATTCAAGGTTTACTCCTTGGAGAAGACCCGAAGAGCACAGCGAGTTGCTTTCAGGCTATGGGGGCAAAAATTTCGCCACTGAATACTGAGTTGGTAACAGTAACAGGTATTGGCATAGGTAACTTGCTTGAACCCGTTGATATTCTCAATGCGGGTAACTCAGGAACAACGTTACGGTTGATGCTGGGAATTTTAGCTTCGCATCCAGGTAGATTTTTTACTGTTACCGGCGATAACTCACTGCGTTCGCGTCCAATGTCGCGCGTTGTTAGACCTTTGCAGCAGATGGGCGCCCATATTTGGGGGCGAAAGGAAAATTCGCTAGCTCCCTTAGCTGTTCAAGGACAGGCACTAAAACCGACTCACTATCATTCACCGATAGCCAGCGCGCAAGTTAAATCTTGCATTTTGCTAGCTGGGTTAATGACAGAGGGTAAGACAACCGTTACTGAACCCGCGATATCGCGTGACCACAGCGAGCGGATGCTACGCGCGTTTGGTGCTTCCTTAGAAGTTGACCCTGATTCTAAAAGTGTAACTGTCACAGGCGGAAAATCACTACATGGTCAACACGTAATTGTACCGGGTGATATTAGTTCCGCAGCCTTTTGGCTAGTTGCTGGGGCAATTGTCCCTGGTTCTGAGCTAGTAATTGAGAACGTCGGTATTAATCCTACACGCACTGGCGTACTAGAAGCATTAGAAATGATGGGCGCCGATATTGAGTTACAAAATCAACGCGAAGTAGCAGGAGAACCAGTAGCCGATTTGCGCGTGCGTACTAGCAAGTTAAAGAGCTGCACCATAGCAGGAGGTATAATCCCACGTCTAATTGACGAAATTCCTATTTTAGCAGTAGCTGCCGTATTTGCCGAGGGTACGACAGTAATAAAAGATGCTGAAGAACTACGAGTTAAAGAAAGTGACCGTATTACTGTAATGGCACAGCAGCTGATAAAAATGGGCGCCAAAGTTACAGAACTACCCGACGGTATGGAAATTACAGGTGGTACTCCGTTAGTAGGTTGTGACGTGGATAGTCATACCGACCACCGTATCGCTATGAGTTTAGCTATTGCTGCACTCAATGCTAAAGGTACTACTACTGTAAATCGCGCGGAGGCTGCTAGTGTTTCTTACCCTGACTTTACTAGCACGCTGCAAAAGGTTATTGTGAACTCGTAGTCAGGAATTGATTGCTCAACCTGTAACGGATTATTAATTTTTTGTTACAAAATGTTTCGTTACGTTATAATTTTTGCCACACCCTATAAGGGTGAGACTACACGAACAAAGCCTGCCTTCGCAGGCTTAAAATGTTTGTGATTTCGGATTTTTGAGACAAAAGTAGTATTAAAGTATTATATATAATACTTATTAATAATAGTCATAATATATTTTAGGAAAAATTATGCAAGTCCGGCGCCTAGAAATGAAATCTTTCCGAGGTATCGGTGATTTAACACTTGAATTTAGCGATACAAGTCTGGGAGTGTTGATTGGAATTAATGGTGTTGGCAAATCAAGTATTTTAGAATGCCTTGCTATTCTTTTGTCTCAGTTGCTAGGTAGAATTACACGAGATAATAATGATTTTTATAATAACAATACGGCTATAAATATATTAGGGCAACAAATTAATATTGGAGGTAGTATTTATGGAAATATTAATTTATATACTAGTAATGGTAGTTCATTAAATTTATTACAGAACGCAAACAGGATACGTAATTTAGAAGACCAAGATATTAGTACTGGGCAGAATGAAACTATTAATATAATTACAGTTTGTCTTGATTCGTCTTTAACAACTTGGTCTCTAACAAAAGTACGTGAAAATGGAATAAATTCTAATAGTCACGAGGAGCAATTAATTTCGATTACAGAACAAATCAATAGTCGTTGGCAAGCAAATCTTAACACGACTTTGCCGTTGGCGGTTTATTACAGAGTGAATCGTGCAGTTATTGATATATCATTAGATACAGATACAGAAGACTTGGTGCGGCAAACAGATGCTTACGAACAAGCTTTAAATGGTGTACAAATAAATTTTAATAATTTCTTTCAGTGGTTTAAGAAGTTAGAAGATTTAGAGAATGAAGTTAGGCAAGATGAACCTTCACACCGTAATCGTCAACTACAAGCAGTAAGAGAAGCAGTCAGTTCATTAATTCCTGATTTCTCAAATTTACGGGTGCGACGCTCACCACTAAGAATGACAGTTACTAAACAAAATCAAGAGAACCGATACACTGTGGCAAGAAAAAAGATGAGTGGTATGATGAGAACCTAACTGTCTCGCCTTTGATAGAAAACTGTACTGATTTTTTTAGATATACTGAGGATGGACAAATACTAGCGACAGAAGCTATAAATGAAAAATCTGCTGCTGAGATAACAATTAATAAGCTTGATTTAAATATAGATAAGGTAAAAAGTTTACGTAGTCAGGCAATAGAAGGTGCTTTAGAAGGTTTTGAAGACCTTTCTAGTGAGGAAAAAGAAATATTAGTTCAAGGTTTTGAGCAAACTAATATCGATGGTGAATACGAAGAGTTTTGCAGCGCAATTGTGTATATTATTAAACAATTGATTTAGATTTGATATCCCTGATTTTTACCCCACTCTAACCAAGCTTCCGCCATCTGTTTAACTTTTCCTCCACAAGAACTGCTTGGGTTTAGAAGCGGTAATTGCGATTTTTTACCCATAAGCTTAGTGGGATGGCGTTTCCTTGGGGATCAATTTTTGCTTCTACTACAAATGGTTGTTTTTCTCCTAGTTTAACTTTTTGTGCTTCCAAGATGTCTTTGTTGATTTTGTCTCGTTGATCTTCGGGTAAATAGTAAGTTTCTAGGTTGTAGTTGACTGTATTATACTGGGAAGTTCCTTTAATTGCTACTTCGTTCGGCGCCAGTGATGTGGGTTTTTCTGGGGTAACACGTATAGGTTTCCAGGGTGTTGGCGCCGTTTGTTGTGATGGTTTTTGTTGTTGTAATGTTACGTAAATAGTTGTGTTCTCGGCAATAGGAGCATACTGTTTGTCTTTACCAGGTGATTTTTTGACTACTTCGTCCCAACCTGGGAGTTTTTTTAAGTTGTCTTGAGGAGAAATATCGTAACTAAGGGTTTGTGAATAACCGCGTAGTAAGTCGTAGGGGTCTACTGGTACAGTTTGTAATACAACCGTTTTTCCTGTTATGTGGGTGTATACTGCTTGTGCTGGGATGGAGAGGATAAAGGCTGTTTGGATAAGAAGGGGTATTGCAAATCGCCAAGTTTTCATTTCGGTTCTTTCTCTGTGTTCTCTGTGTTTTTGTGGTAAGAAGAATTATTTTCACTGCACAGGCATTCCGGCCTGTGCTACGGGTCGGGGTTTTGGTTGGTTAGTGTGGTGTTGGTTGTGCGACGTTCAAACCAAATTCCGGCGCCAATGACTGCGACTCCACATAAAATAAAAACAAATGATTTGAATAGTAACTGAGTTTCGTACTCTAACATTCGGCTAATAATTTGCAGCGTTAGCAATATAATTCCACCCCAGTAGGCGCCTCTTTTTCCTAATTCAAGTGCTTCTTTGATTAAGCAGCAAGCTAATATTGCTAAAAGTAGATTGAAAGTAAAAATAGAAATTGCGGGGGTGATAGTGCGTCCGTGAAACAATGCTATAACTGCACTACTAACAAGAATAAAAAAGCTAACAAAAATATTAGTTGCTTCAATTCGAGTATTCTGTCTAGGACGTAATAAATTCCACCACTGCCATATTGCGAGAAGAGTAAAAATAACTACATCTATTACAGGAAACCAAAATGGCGCCGAATTAGAGACATTTTGAGTATACCCTTGGCTACTGTACTCCCATAGCCAACGAAAGGAATAGATATAGAAATTGATACCAAAAAATACAAAAGTTAAAGTACGCGCGGTTGGTTGAAATCGCTGTAAGCTTGAGTTTAATCTCAAGAATAGCGAGTCATTATAACTCCAGAGTAATGCAGGCGGTAGGGCAAGTGCAGTTAACCACGTCCAAAACGGTGTATTTAGACTAAATGCCTCAAAATAACGTAGATTAAATTGTAAGTTAGTGACAATAGCGATTGCGCTTAATCTAAAAATCCATCGTGAACGGCATAAATAAGCCAAAGGTACAAATACTACAGCTAAAATTAGGGGCATATGTCGTATCATCACATGTCCCCAACTTTGATACTTTTCCCAATAATATATTTCTGAAAGTCCTGTCCAGTAACCTATTTGTAATAAAATCAGGGCAAGTACTCCAAGCGTTGTGATATGCAAGCTACACGCCATCAATACAACAGCTAAACCCCAAGCTAAGTAAAGCTCATATCCAGAACCACCAATATGAAACATTTGTGCTAATAATCCCATGTTGGCGCCTATTAGCAAGTTACCGAGAAGTATCAAAGCTGTTCCAAATGTACGCTTGCGGCGTTGCGTTCTTCTTGCTGAAATAGAAGTAGGCACTTGTTGGCGCCATAAGTAGAAACCACCAATATTGGTAGTTAAAAATAAGCTTAGTAATAGTATTAATCTAATTTCACGTGATAACGCTTGCCAATTCGCTGCTACAAAGGTTATTACACCCAAAGCGAGTAATATGGCGCCTAGACCGATGAGTATAAAAATAAAACGGTCGCGTCCCTCTGCTTCAAGGTGATTAAATTGATACCTTTCAGCAAGCTGTTCGTATAAACGTTGATCAATCAATCCATCATCACGCCATAGCTGCGCTTCAGTACGCAACTTGCGGGAAAAATTATCGAATAGCATAGCTCACTCCAACGCTGTTAGTTAAATCTAAAGCCTATACTTACCAGTATGAAGCCTGCTAGATTTCTAACAAAGCTGGAATGTGACAGTTTAAACTGTTAGTTAAACTGTTAGTTAAATTATTAAATTAATTTGCTGCTGTTTGCGCTTCTTGATAGATGATTTCTTGGAATTGAATTACATCTTTTTGCGGGTCAGATAAGCTGACTTTTACTAGTATTTCTTCTCCCAAGTTGACTGGACGCTTGAAAACCATTGGTAACTGCAATCCCAAATCCTCGATTAAGATCAGCGCTAGTCCGCTATCTTCACGTAACCACATTAATACAGTAACTTCCCAAATTTCATCAGGATTACGACGTAAGTACTCAAGTGCCCAGTAACGGTTTGTTTGCCGCTCTACCATTGTCACTTCTTGAGTGACTGTAGTTACCATCATCATCACTTCTCGAAGTTGGTCTGCGGTAAAAGGCAATACTTCACCACGTAAGTGGGCTTTTAATTGGAAGTGAGTAAGCAAGTCACTATAACGACGAATTGGGGAGGTTGCTTGTGTATAAGTATCCAATCCCAAACCCGCATGACGAACTGGTGTGATACTCATTTCACTTTTAGGCATACAGCGACGCATTGCACACGCGCGTACAAATCCAGCAGGCAATAAAATTAATTCTTGTTCTGGTGGTAATTCTGGCTGAGGTTGACCACGGAAAGGTAGAGGTATATTATTTTCTTTACCGTACCGCGCGGCTACTTCTCCTGCAACAATCATCATTTCAGCGACAAGCCGACGTGAAGGAGAATCATCAAGCAAATCGATGCTAACGTTATCGTCTTTTACTTTTATCATCGCTTCGGGCATATTAATACTAATTGCCCCTTGAGCGTAACGCCATGTTTTGCGTTTCTCTGCAGCTAAAGCTATATCTTTGATTTCTGGTTCGGCTTGAACTCCTAGCTGCAACATTTCGTCAACATCTTCGTAGGTGAGACGATATGTAGGCTTAATTAAGCTAGCGTGAATACTGTAATCTATTACTGCTCCGGAAGAATCTAATATAATGCCAAAGCTTAAAGCACAACATTCCCGACCTTGAACTAAGCTCATTGGTCCTGTCGCTAATAGTTCGGGGAACATTGGCACCATCCCCGTAGGTAAATATACGGTACTGCCGCGTTTTCGTGCTTCCAAATCTAATTCATCTTCTGGTATCAACCAGCGTGTGGGGTCAGCGATGTGAACCCATATACGCTCGCGTCCGTCTGGTAGTTTTTCCCAACTTAAACCGTCATCAATCTCTTTTGTACTCTCATCATCAATGGTATACACCTTGAGGTGCGTTAAATTGAGACGGTCGATGTCTTTGTCTGGTGGGATACAATCCAAACGAGAAAGCGCCACTTCTATTACCTTACTAGGGAACTGAACCGGAATTGACGAACGACGCAAAAATAGGTTTTCATGGGGACTCCATATACCTAAGTCGGTCAAAAGTTGAAAAGCTCCTTGTGGTGTTGCAGGGCGCCCCAGTAGGTTCATTGTCTCCAGCACTGGCGCACTTGGAGGATAAGCGCGCGCTACTGTATCGTAAGTTACACCTGCTTTAGCAGTATCGGCAAGTAGTGCGGCATACTTTTCAAGTGCTTCGATACGATGACGGTCGTGTCGCTGCCACTCAACAGATTCACCTTTAAGTGCTTTCTCAACTCGCTCTAAAAATTCTTGTTGCCCTCTAACTTTGAGAGCTTCTACTTCTAATTGATGCTTCCGTTCTGCGACTTGTGCAGCAGTTCGGGGTTCGTATGCATCTCCTTTCTGCTTAAAGTAAGTTTTGTCGTCCGACAATAACCAATAAGCAGCATAACATTGAGCGGGTGAAGATTCGGAAAATAGTAGTTCCGCCATTTGGCGAGGCGTTACAGTTTCACTATCTTCAACTAGTAGCTCCCAGGCAACCTCAAGACTCGACGGGTCTAAGTAAGCGTCAACCTCTTGCAAAAACTTTGGTATCTGTGATGACTGGTAAGTTTCTCCAGCCACAGTATAAGTTATTTGCCGAGGGGCAAGGCTGTGGGGTTGACCTCGTTCGTCAATTATAAAAACACGGGTCTTACCGTCTGGTCGGTCAAATACTCCCAGACGTCGGTCTGCTCCAACTCGAAATTCTACTAGCGTCCCCTTCTCCACAAGCCTTTAAATTTTAGATTTTAGATTTTAGATTTTGCTACGCACATGAATGGATTTTAGCTTGGATTTCTGAATTATATAACTAGTATGTAATACAAAATTCCTATATTTTTTAGATTGTAGATTGTTAGACAAATATGATTCTAGATTTTGGGAAACTTGGACACTTTGGCAAATCCATTCATTGTCAAAGACAAATCCAAACTCCAAAATCCAAAATCAATTTAGCCTTCGGCGTTGATAAATGGTAACAACGCCATAATCCGCGCGCGCTTGATAGATAAAGTCAAATCGCGCTGTTGCTTTGCTGTCAGTCCAGTAATCCGACGTGGCAGAATTTTACCGCGTTCGGTAACAAACTTACGTAGCAAATCAACATCTTTGTAATCGATTGGTTCTCCGGGTTTAATCGGTGAAAGACGACGACGATAGTAACTCATTCCTACTTAGTTTCCCTTACTTGATCTCTTTGTGAGTCGTGTGCTTGTTACAGTGTGTACAGAACTTACTTAGTTCTAGACGATTGGTGGTATTGCGACGATTTTTAGTCGTTGTATAACGCGATACACCAGGTGAACGTTTGTCAGGATTAGACCGACATTCAGTACATTCGAGTGTCACTACAATACGGACACCTTTGCTCTTAGCCATAATTGTTCAAACCAACGGTAAAGCTTGAAGAGAATTTAACACAAGCTATTATAATCGCACATTGCGCCGTGTTTTTTCAACTAATCGCTTCACTTTTAAATCAAGCGAATAGCCACGACGTGATGAGACGACCATAGTGCTAGCATAGCGGTCATGCAGTGCTTGTTGCCATTGGGTATCGGAAAACGCCGTACCGCAATCGATAGCTAGGGGAATTACTAGCAGTATAGCAGTTGGGTTTCTGATGATATTGCCCAAAGCAACCGACACTAAAAGGGCGCCCAAGCCAATGATAGCTTCGCGTTTGAACAAAGTAAGTAAATCAGGAATTATGGGTTTTCCCAGTTCCAGCACCTTCAAGTCAAAGCAAAAGCGCCCTAAACTTTGACCTTTATTGTTGTAAACTACAACGACCCGTAAAATCAACCAAGCTAGGACAAAAACTAGTATTTGAACAACCTGAATACCTGGGTCACTGCTACCAAACACTGAACTTACAAGCCAAGCACCCAGAAAATCAATCCCTAAAGCCATCGCACGGCGCCCAAAACCGGCTTTGGGAAAATTTGGTTCATCTGGTGGCTTAGGGGAATATTTTGTGATGGTCATAATTATGCAATAGTTAAAAATAGTTGAGTAATATAGGTTCTTTTTTTATTATCCTGTATGGTACTTAATTCTCTTTGCTAACTCTACGATGTTTTTACCACAGAGACACAGAGTATACAGAGAGTTGAAGTAATGTAATAAGATTTTTTAATAAATTAATAATAAATTAATCTCTATGCTGCCTGTTAATGAAGCCGAAGCTATTATATACAGCTTAGTAAAACCCCTCGATAATCAAGTAGAGACGGAAATTGTTGACTTGATGTCAGCACAAAGACGCATTTTAGCAAAACCTATTACTAGTCATCTCGACTTTCCACACTGGGATAATTCCGCGATGGATGGTTATGCAGTGCGCTACGAGGATGTAAAAAACTGCAATACTGAAAATCCCGCAGTACTTTCTATCATTGAAGAAATACCTGCTGGGCGCCAGCCTAAATCTAGATTACAACCAGGACAAGCCGCGCGTATCTTTACAGGTGCCGTCATTCCAGCAGGCGCCGATACAATAGTTATGCAGGAAGTAACGCACCGTGAGGAAAATCAGGTTTTTATTCAAGCGGCGCCTAAACCTCAAGAATTTATTAGAAAGAAAGCATCATATTATCAAGCAGGGAATGAATTATTACCCCCAGGAATTGTAATCAATGCCCCAGAAATAGCCGTTTTGGCTGCTGCACAATGCAATCAGCTATGTGTTTACCGCAAAGTCAAAGTAGCAATATTATCAACTGGAGACGAATTAGTCACAGCAGATAAAACTCTACAGCCAGGGCAAATAGTTGATTCAAATAATTATGCACTAATAGCTTTGGTACAACAACTAGGCGCCGAAGCCATATCATATGGCATTGTACCCGATGATGAAGAAATATTAAAAGCGACTATCGAAAAAGCTGTTAGTAAGAGTTCTGGGGGCGCCGATATTATTATCTCATCAGGCGGAGTATCAGTAGGCGAATATGATTATGTAGAAAAAATTCTCGAATCACTAGGTGGAAAACTTCACATTCGTAGCGTTGCCATGAAACCAGGCAAACCCTTAACAGTTGCAGCATTCCCTGATAATAAAATATACTTCGGTTTACCAGGTAACCCTGCATCAGCACTAGTCACATTTTGGCGATATGTACAACCAGCAATTAAAAAACTATCAGGACTAAAAGACGGCTGGCAACCCACCTTTATCAAAGCAAAAGCATCAACTGAACTACGTTCCGACGGCAAACGCGAAACTTATATTTGGGGAAAATTAAAACTAACAAATGGAGAATACGAATTTGAAATCGCAGGTGGAAATCAAGTATCAGGAAACTTAATTAACCTAGCGCAAACCAACGCACTAGCTGTCTTACCAGAAGCGACTAAATCAATTGTACCAGGACAACAAGTAAACGTATTAATCGTAGGAGCAGTTTAACCAATAATCATCAATATTGTATACTAAAAACGGCTAAAATATGAACTTTTGTCATGCTGAGGAACGAAGCATCTTAAAGATTTTAACGCTTCTTTAAAAGTAAACTTATAACCCGCTTTGAGTATATATCAAAAATCTAGATATTCTTCTGTGAATTGATTCGTGTGCGTAAGATATAAATGGTGGAATATCCTCTAAATCTTAACTCTCTTACCTCAACTACTCTGTGAACTCTATGGTAAAAAGAAATACTGGCAACGGATGATGAACGGATGTAACGGATGGTTGATTTTAAATAACTGCGGGTGGTCAGATTCGCGAACCTTAACTGTAACCAATAATTTATCCGTTACATCCGTTGCATTTGTTGCAAGCAATCCCATCTAATTTGTCAAAAAATATACTCATTATAGACCGTATTAATTCGGTCTCTATTCTATGATTTATTGCTTATAATGCAAGCAAGTACTTGCATGAATATCATGGAGAATTTAGCTTCAAAGACATCACAAACTCACACACGGTTGATAAAAGCGGCAACCGAAGTCTTTGCTTCTTCAGGTTTGACAGGAGCGACAACCCGTGAAATAGCGCGCGTTGCTGGAGTGAATGAGGTAACTTTATTTCGTCACTTTTCAAGCAAAGAGCAACTACTAGCTGCTGTCATCCAACAAGTTATTAGCTTGCAGGCAGAGTCTTTAGCACATCAAGATGAGTGGACTCAGGACTTGCACATTGACCTCAAACATTATGCAGAACTTTACAACCAGATGTTGGAAGAGCATGAAGCCCTAATTCGGACTTTTATTGGTGAGGCAAAGCGACATCCTGATGCTGCCCGTCAAATACTACATGATGCTTGTCAATCGCTCAACGAACAACTGGTGCGGTACTTAAAGAAAGGTCAAGAGAACGGTACGGTGTCCGCAGAATTTGAGCTTAAACCAGCAGTAGACATGTTTACAGGTATGCTGCTTTCCGGTATGTTGCGTCGTACTGCAACCCCAAGTACCCTAGGTTACAGTAGCGAATGCTACATCGATAATTGTGTGAAATTGTTTATACACGGTATTAGCGCTTTACCAATAAGTAAAGTTCGCGCATGAAATCTAACCCAAAGAAATACAGAACAAAAATGTCTCCTGAGTTACCAAAGTATTCCGTTCCCGTTGAAGCAGAACAGTCTGCTGTTACAGATCATAGTCAAGCCCAACAAGAATTACATGATTCACCAAGAGAGCAAGAGCAACCGTTGAAGCCGCGTCAAAAGCAACGTTGGCCTTTGATATTGTTCATTATTCTTTCCATTGGAGGTTTGGGTTTTAGTTGGCGTTGGTGGCAAGCTAGCCATGCAAACAATGTGCCTTCAGATTCTTCTGGGGCAGCAGCCAAGTTACCGATGGCAGTGAGTGTCAAACTAGCGGATGTAGAAACTGGAACCGTTCAAGAAACTTCGATATTTATTGGTACTTTAGAGGCGCCACGTTCTGTAACAATCAAACCACAAGTTGAAGGGCGAGTTAGTCAGATTTTTTCTAAAGAAGGCGCGCGGGTATCTCAAGGGCAAACCATAGTTAGTCTTCAAAGTGATGATGTCCAAGCCTTGCTACTACAAAGGAAAGCAGCGTTAGAACAAGCAACTGCAAATCTTGCTGAACTAAAAGCTGGTACTCGCCCTGAACAAATTGCCCAAGCCAAAGCAACATTAGCTCAAGCCCAAGCCAAACTTAGAGATGCCCAAGCTGGAGCGCAGCCACAAGAAATAGCGCAAGCGGTCGCTCAAATTGAGTCCGCTAAATCCGATTTGGATTTAGCAAAATCGCGAGCCAAGCGATATGAACAATTAAGACAAGATGGTGCAGTTTCTCAAGACCAGTTAGAAGGATATCTTAAGGAACAGCGCAGTGCTGAAGCAGCCCTTGTTGTAGCGCAAAAACGCTTAGAGCAACTTCGTAAGGGTAGAGGTTCTGATATTAGTGCCCTATCTGCGACTGTAGAACAGCAAAAACAAAACTTAAGGCAACAGGAAAATGGCCCCCGCATAGAAGAAATTGCCCAGGCACGCGCGCAAGTTGCTCAGGCAGCAGCACAACTTCGGGCAGCACAAGTCCAACTGCAATATACAAAAGTCGTAGCTCCTTTTACTGGCGTTGTTGGTAACATTCCAGTAAAGGTAGGAGACTATGTAGGCAAAGGAGATCAACTCACTACACTGACCAAAAATGATTCTTTTGACTTGAATATATTCATTCCGTTAAGCCGAGCCAAACAGTTGCGCTTAGGATTACCAGTACAGTTGTTGGATAGTAAAGGCAAATCTATCGCAATGGGTAGAGTTAGTTTTATCTCTCCAAATGCCACTTCTGATTCGCAAACTGTTTTAGCAAAAGCTACTTTCACCAATTCTAATGGTCAACTTCTTAACCGCGAGTCAGTACAAGCCAAAGTTATCTGGGATCAACGTCCGGGAATTTTAATTCCAGTTACGGCAGTATCTCGTCTAGGTGGGAAGACTTTTGTTTTTGTCGCTCAAACTGCCTCACCATCCAAACCCGGAACGCCTTCACTAACAGCTCAACAAAAGCCAGTAGAGTTAGGAGCTATTCAAGGAAATAGTTATCAAGTTCTCCAAGGATTGAACCCAGGTGAAAAAATCGTTGTTTCTGGACTGCTCAATTTAACTAACGGTGCCCCTATTATGCAGGCGCCTGAAGAAACTGGTAATCAAACTGATATTCAAAAGCCCCAATCTTAACCCTAGTCTATGTTTGTCAATACGTTCATTAAACGTCCAGTTCTGACAACAGTCTGTACATTTATCATTTTGTTATTGGGAAGTATCTGTATTCCAATTCTGCCTATTTCTCAACTACCAGACCTTGCTCCGGTTCAAATAAATGTTACTTCTACTAATACTGGTGCGGATGCTCAAACAACGGAAAATACAGTTACTAATATTATTGAACGACAAATTAATGGCGTTAAAGATGTATCTTATATATCATCTAATACGGGTAATGATGGTTCAAGCAATATAACAGTTTCCTTCCCAACTGGTGTAAATAGCGATATTGCTCAAGTTAACGTTCAAAATAAACAAGCCCTTGCTACACCTCAATTACCAGATACTATTCAGCGAACAGGTGTTACTGTTGAAACGGCATCAAGCAGTCTTCTTCTGGTTTATGGCTTTTACTCAGATAATGCAGAGTATGACAATATTTTTATTAGTAACTATATTGATTTATACGTTCTCGATCTAATCAAACGGGTTCCCGGTGTAGGAAGCGTCAGGATTTTTGGAGAGCGCAAATACGCAATGCGTCTCTGGCTTGATCCAAATAAACTTGCCCAAAATCAACTGACTGCACAAGATGTAACAACTGCCCTTCAAGAACAAAATATTCAGGTAGGTGCAGGCGCCCTTGGTAAGGAACCGGCGCCTGATAATCAAAGCTTTGAGTTTGCTTTGCGGGCAACTAGTCGGCTCAAAGACGCATCTGAATTTGAGAATTTGGTGCTGAAAGTTGGGACTGGAGGCACTTTGATCAAGCTTGCAGATATCGGTAGAGTTGAATTAGGAGCAGAAAACTATCTCTCTGATGCCAAATTTACTTTACAAGGAAATCAGCCCAAAGCAGCCGTGGGTTTAGGAATATATCAACTTCCAGGTAGTAATGCTTTGCAAGTTGCCCATGCTGTAGAAACACAGATAGAAGAGTTAGCAAAAAGTTTTCCACCTGGACTCAAAGCAGAAGTATCATTTGACACAACTCCATTTGTGGAAATTTCCTTAGAAGAGGTCTTACATACCTTAGCCGAAGCAATTGTTTTGGTGGTGTTAGTTATTTTTGTGTTCTTGCAAGACTGGCGCACTACAATTATTCCGACTGTTGCAATTCCCGTTTCTTTAATTGGCACATGTGCGGCTCTTTTAGTTTTGGGATTTCAAATCAATACATTAACTTTATTTGGATTCGTTTTAGCAATCGGTATAGTTGTCGATGATGCCATTATTGTAGTGGAGGCAGTTGCAGTTAAGTTAGAGCAAGGGATGAAGCCCTTTGATGCAGCTATTGAGGCAATGAAAGAGTTAACAGGTGCCGTCATTGCTACCTCACTTGTTTTGATGGCAGTGTTTATTCCCGTCGCATTTATTCCAGGTACAACTGGTATTGTTTATAAACAGTTTGCATTAACAATTGCTTGCTCTATAGCCATCTCAACCTTTAATGCTTTAACCTTCTCTCCAAGTATGGCTGCTATCCTCATGCGTCCATCTGCACCTGCATGGGGTCCGTTTGGCTGGTTTTTTGGATTGTTTAATCGGGGATTTGCCTGGTTTACGCGCCGATATGTAGGTCTTGTTAGCTACCTTACCCATGTTAAACCAATTGTAATTGGGGTATTTATAGCAGGGTTATTAGCAACTGGTTTTATGTATAAATTAGTACCTACTGGATTTATTCCAGAGGAAGACCAGGGTTACTTTTTTGTAATTGCCCAAGCACCCGACGGGGTTTCTTTGAAGTTCACAGAATCTATTATGGATCGTGTTGCAAAGGAAACCTCAGCAATTCCAGAAACTAGAGCGACTTTTTTAATTAGCGGCTTTGGTTTTGATGGAAGTGCTTCTAATGTGGGACTTGGGTTTGTCAGTCTCAAATCTTGGAAAGAAAGAACTAAAGAATCTCAGTCCGTCTACGGTCTACTTAAGAACCTGAATAAAAAGCTTTCTGCAATTACAGAAGCGAGAGTACTTGCTGTAAATGCTCCCCCAGTTCGAGGATTAAGTACAACGGGTGGTTTTGAGTTTCTCATCCAAGACCGAACCGGGACGGCGCCTATTGAAACATTGGTAGAAAATGCTCAAAAGTTTATTGCAGCGGCAAACAAGAAGCCTGTTTTACAAAGAGTATTTACTCAATTCACTGCAAATACTCCTCAATTTGATATTCAGGTAAACCGTAACCAAGCAAAAGCCCTGAATGTAGATGTGAGCCAAATCTTTGGAGCGTTGCAAACTTACTTGGGGTCGCAATATGTAAATAACTTTGTCCAGGGACAGCGACAGTACCGGGTATATGTCCAAGCAGATGGAATATTCCGCTCTAACCCTGATGATATTGGTAAGCTTTATGTTCGCTCTAAAAGTGGAGCAATGGTTCCTTTGAGCAACTTGGTTGAAGTTACGCCCTTTGTCGGACCGAAAACCATTTCGCATTACAACTTGTACAGGGCAATTAAGATTCAAGGCAGTCCTGCTCCCGGCGCCAGTTCTGGACAAGCAATTCAAGCGATGGAGGAAGTAGCTAAAGAAGTCTTACCCCAAGGTTTTGGTTACGAATGGACGGGGACTTATCTTCAAGAAAAGTCATCTGGAGGAGCAACAGGGTTGATTTTCCTTTTAGCAATCGTTATTGTTTTTCTGGTACTGTCGGCTCAGTATGAAAGCTACATTGACCCAATTATTATTTTGCTCACAGTTCCCCTGGCTATTTTAGGAGCAATGACAGCGATTTGGCTGCGCTCGAATATTTTTATGACAGATAGCCTGTTTCCAAAAGTAGTAGATGATATTTATTGTCAAGTAGGTTTGGTTACTTTAATTGGTTTGGCTGCGAAGAATGCAATTTTAGTTGTGGAATTTGCCAATCAGCTACACGAGCAAGGTATGAGTTACACACGCGCGGCAGTGAAAGCAGGAGAAGAACGTTTAAGACCTATTTTAATGACTTCGTTTGCAGCGTTGTTGGGATTTTTACCTTTGGTTCTGTCTGAGGGCGCCGGAGCAAGTAGTCGTTGGTCTTTAGGAACAGCACTTTTTGGAGGACTGTTACTAGCTACATTCTTAAGTCTGTTTTTAGTGCCAATTCTTTACATCTTAGTGAAAAGTCTGGCTCAGTCTGTATCTAAAACATTGCACAAAAAGATGGGTTAATTTGCAACGGATACAACGGATGTAACGGATTTATTGGTAATTGGTGGCGTAGGGTGGGTGACGCTACGAAAAAACTTCAACGTAGTTATAAAACTTGTAGCGTCACCCACCAACTCCTAATTATGACAGTACTACATGTAAGGTGGGCAGTGCCCACCTTACGTATACTTAAATTTTTTCAAAAACAATTTAGAATTCCTATATTTCTAATTTATTAAAAAAATATCCTGATGTAACGAACCACAAAGGACACAAAGGGCACAAAGGAAGAAAAGAAAGAAGTAATATGAGTATAATTTATTCTTCCTGTTCCTCCTGAAAAATATCTAATTGGCTCCGATAATTAAACTAGATTCGGTATAGTTCAGGCAACCTTAGCGATTTACTAACTTTTGACGATTTTAAATGTACTCAAAAGGTTATTAGACTGAAATACCATAATCTGAAACCCAAGGATTAAGTTTATACTCAGAAGCTAGAAAATCAACAAAGCAGCGTACCAATGCTTTAGTAAACCTTCCCCTCCGATAAACTGCGAAAATCGGTAAAGTAGTTGGTTGGTAGTCTTTAAGAACAACTTTTAATGCATTTGTATTAACTGTATCGCCGAACAGCCACACAGGTGATACGGCAATTCCTAAACCAGATAAAACTGCCTCGCGTATACCAGTCGAATTATTTACCCGAAAGTTACCGTTAACTTTTACTTTTATTGTTCCTTCTTTCCCTTGGAAGTGCCATTCATTCCCGGTTGTTAATCGTGTGTAAACAATGCAGTTGTGATTGATTAAGTCATGAGGCGTTTGCGGTTCACTCGCGCTATCAAAATAGCTAGCGGCGCCAACAGTAATGCGTCGCGTAACACCAATTCGATGGGTTATTAGCGAGGTATCCTCAACGTTACCAATTCTAATTGCTACGTCTACACCATCTTCTACCAAGTCGATAAACTGGTCAGTCATTGTTAAATCAACTTTAATATCTGGGTATAGCTCTAGAAATGCCTTGATGTAGGGCATTACCATCAATTGCCCAAAGGAAACAGGGCAATTTACCCGTAGCGTACCAGAAGGGTTGACCCGGCGCCCTACACTTGCTTCTGCTTCGGCAATTGCTTCAAGAACCCGTTGCAATACTGCTCGGTTAAGGGAAATAGAGGTAAAAAAGTACTAAACATAGTTCGCGTTTATAAA
>NZ_JBXXZH010000079.1:0-35666 GCF_059640475.1 Calothrix sp. CBUCES-K 9914 | reverse complement strand
TCGGGGTCACGTGGTTCATGATGATACCAATAATCATGGTCGATTTGTGTTAAAGGACTCCCGGCTTCGGAGTGATTATAAATACCATCCATAATTACCCGAATGCCCCTTGCGTGACACTCGTCAACAAAGCGTTTCAAATCCGCAGTCGAACCATAACTCGATTCACCAGCAAAAAAGAAACGTGGGTTATAACCCCAGCTATAATCACCAGGATATTCTTTAACTGGCATCAATTCGATTGCATTAATTCCTAGGTCAGCGATATAATCTAACTTCTCAATCGCGTGCTTATACTTTCCGCGCGGGTTGGGATCATCTTCACCACCAGAAAAATCAGCAACATGCATTTCATACATTACTAACTCATGGTCGGGAGGTAATGGTTTATCATCGTGCTGCCAAACATATGTATCAAGAATTCTTTCCCCATCCTTGATTTTAACAACACCGTTATCTTGTCCTGTAGACTCATCGATATCGGTTGCATAGGGGTCGGTTACATCAACCCACTGGTCTTCTTCAAAAAACCAAGATTTAGATTGAACACGAAATTTATATTGATACTCTCCGTCTTTTAATTCTATCTTTGTACGGAAATAACCATCATCGCCCTTTTCCATCTCGATTGGTTCCCAATTTGAAAACGAACCAATTACAGCGGCGCCTTTGTTATAAGGAGCAAATAGATTAAATTCAATGGATGCCATAACAAAATTACTCTTATATCTTTAATATCAAATGATGTAGTATAAATAAACACATTTCTTTGCATTTACCCCCTTAGTAACGGTCAATAAACGGGGATATTGACCAAATATAATGTTTATTTAACTACCCAAAACAATCAATAGTATTTTCTACTTTTAGAAGAGATTTGCCTATCTTGCTATAGAAAGAATTAATTTATGGCTACCTCTATCTTGAGGATGGAATACGGATTAGGGATGTAAAAAAAATAGAAACCCGACTTTTTAAAGAAGTCGGGTTTATAATGTTTCTTAAAAAAGTCTCAACTAAAATTCAATTCCATGAATTTGCATATAACTTAACAACCAATTAGCAGCAGTAGCTCGGCGTGTTTGCTTTGGTCCAAATTCACCAATTTTGTAACCTTTGAAACCGAGTTTTTCTTTGAGTAGTTGTTTATTTTCTTGAGGAATAGAGCGAGTTAACTTCATTGCTGCGGGACGACTATCAAAAAAATCTGGTGGTTCTGGGTACTCAGTGCGCCATTCAGAAGCTAATTCTGTAGCTTCCCATTTATGTGTTGAGTCATTATATCTATAACCGAGGTAATACCATACTAACTGGTTAACAGTAGGTTCATCGATTGTTTCATTGATAATTGCCCAAAGTGTTTCGGTATTAAGGGGTGGTAAATCAATCATATTATTTAAATTGATGAAATGTGGAGTTGAAAATTTACACCGTAATTAGAAGCATCAGTGCAAACTACAAATTAAGCATTGCATTAGTTAGATTTTTCTATCATAACTTATCCCCCCTAGCCCCCCGCGTGGAAGGGGGGAACAGAGCAGTTTTTAGCTCCCCTTATTAAGGACAGGGCTGATTCATTCTTGGAAGGAAATTAGGTTCAGTTTAAATTTTCTACAAAATTACACGTAACTTCTTCTTTTCTTTGTGCCCTTTGTGCCCTTTGTGGTTTATTTCTTTAAAGAACCACATAATCCGGAGGATTTCCCGCAGGGTAGACACGAAGAACACAAAGGGCAATAGCGATTTTCATTCTTAACCAATTAGTATTGACTCTCTGTGTACTCTGTGTCTCTGTGGTAAAAATCAGAAAAGTAGTAAACTGGTTATCGTGCAACAATAATCAGCTTATGTCTAATTCTCCACTGGCATCAGACTTAACCTGCGCTCATGTTCTAATCTCCGGCAGAGTCCAGGGGGTCGGATATCGTTATTCGACAGTTGAAACCGCAACCCAGTTGGGGCTTAATGGATGGGTACGTAATTTACCCGACAAGCGTGTAGAAGCAGTATTTGAAGGTAAGCGCGCGATTGTAGAACAAATGATTAGCTGGTGTCACGAGGGACCACCAGCAGCACTTGTTGAAGCGGTCAAAGTTGAATATACGGCGCCTCTTGGTTTTGAAATATTTGAAGTCAGACGTTTTTAAAGTGTGCTACGGTCGGTTAGAATTTCATACCCAGTTTCTGTAACTAATACAGTATGTTCAAATTGTGCTGAGAGTGAGTTATCTACTGTTACAGCTGTCCAACGGTCAGCTAAGGTACGTGTAACTTTAGAACCAGCATTTAGAATTGGCTCAATTGCTAAAGTCATTCCCGCGCGTAGTTTAACGTTAGGCATTTCGCGAGTGCGGTAATTAAATACCGAAGGTTCTTCGTGTAAATTGCGACCAACGCCATGTCCAGTAAAATCTTCGACAACGCTGAAACCATTTACTTTCACATGGTCTTCGATGGCGCCAGCTAAATCAAGTAAATAAGCTCCTGCCTTAACTTGTTCGATACCTTTAAACAAAGCTTCTTCGGCAACGCGAATTAACTTGGCAGCTTCGGGTGTTACCTCTTGAACTGCAATAGTGATACATGAATCACCGTGATAGCCTTGGAAGTAGGCGCCTGTATCAACTTTTAAAACATCTCCAGCACGAATAACCTTTTTACGACTAGGGATACCGTGTACGACTTCATTGTTAATACTTGAACAAATTGAAGCTGGAAAACCGTGATAACCTTTAAAACTGGGTGTGGCGCCCATTTCACGAATTCGTTTTTCCGCATGAGCATCCAAATCTGCTGTGGTCATTCCTGGCTGTACAATTTCAGAAATTTCCTTGAGTACAGTTGCCACAATTTTGGCAGATTGCCGCATAATCTCAACTTCTCGCGGCGATTTTATCTCAATGCCTCGACGTTGGCGTTTAGGAGCAACACTTTGAGCTGGTCTAGAAAGCAGATTACTTAGAATGTTCATGGAGTATTAATATACTATTTTTCTTTAACACAGAAACTTTTGATAGTTATACATCACACACGTAAACTTCTGTAGTTAAGGAATATTATCTATATTTAACTTAACTTATTTTTGCTACTAATGTTCTAAAACCATTGGCGCCGCTAATTTGACAGCATATCCTGTCCAATCGCAGGCCCAGCCGTGACAACAACAATTTTGTCAGGATGAAGCAACTCGCGCGCAGCTTGGTTTACTTGGGAGAGAGTAACCAGATTAACTTGATCAATAAATCCACGTAACTCCTCTACATCTAAACCATAAACTTGATTCATCAAAATTTGGTGTGCTAATTCATCGGGGTTTGCTAAAGACACAACGTAGTTACTAATTGCCGTGCGTTTTGCAGTTTCAACTTCCTGCTCAGTAACACCAAGCTGGTGAATATCTTTGAGTAATTTACGTGTACTGGCAATTGCTTTGGCTGTATCTTGTGGACTGGTTTGCATTTCGATTAAAAAAGTACCAGAATTTTTACCAGCAAGGAAATTACTAAAAATTCCATAAGTTAATCCTTGACGGTCACGTAATTCTGCACCCAACCGACTCGATAAGGTGTCACCACCCAAAATCTGGTTTAATACCAGTGCTGAATAATAACGCGAGTCATTACGATTTATTGCAGTGTTGCCCATATAAGTAATTGCTTGAGCTTTACCAGGTAGTACTGAATTAACTTGGACAATACTTGATGGCATTAACACCCTAGGATACTCTAATTTTTCAGCTTTTCCGTGAACTAGCCAATCTCCTAACTCGGATGTTAGAGACGATTTTACTAACGCTTTATCAAAATTTCCTACCAAAGCTAGAACCATCGCATCGGGACGGTAGTACTTAGCTTTAAAGTCAATTACATCTTTACGAGTGATTCGTCGTAAACTTTGCTTCGTGGGAAATTTGTGCAGTGGATGTTGCTTGGGGTAAATTGATTGTACAAATGTTCTTCTTGCAACTTCTTCGGGGTCATCCAAATCTTGCTCAAGTATACTCAAAGCATGTTTACGGCTTAATTCAAGTTCTCGATTTGGGAAAGTAGAATTTTTGATTACATCTGCCAAAGTATGCAGCAGTACAGGTAAATCTGGAGTCAAGCTGCTGCCTTCGATTCGTACACCTTCGCGCGAGGGGTTAAAATCAAGACTAGCTCCACGTTCTTCCAAAGCTTTTGCGAGTGCTAAGACATCTTTGGTTTTAGTACCGCTAAGTAAATTGTCTGCAACTAACTCCGACAGTCCAGCTTTATCATCATGGTCAAATTCGGAGCCTGCTTTAATATAGCCGCTTAATGTCACCGTTGGACTACTGCTATCAGGTAGCATCAACACTCGTAGACTATTTGGTAATACTACCAATTCAGGTATACTATGTACAGTATTTTGTGGCGCCTCTTCAAAGTCCGGTAAATACTTTGCAATATCAGCTTTGTCTAAAATACCACCTGAAGAAGTAAAACTTTCGTGGGTTTGATTTGGGTTCGTTTTGCCAGTAGTATTTTTGACATTTTTTGGAGTCTTTGTTGGTAAAAAGTAGCCAACAGTACGGGCATCAATATTAAGATAACGTTTAGCGACGCGCTGAACATCCTCTGCTGTGACTTTGCGAATCGCTTCTAGGTAATGATTCATGAATTCATAGTCACCAGTAACAACTTCATCATTGCCCAACTGCATGGCTTGACTAGTAATATCACGATTACCCAAAATAACACCTGCTTCAAATTGTGCCTTCGCACGCTTCAACTCGGACTCATCAGCTCCCTTATCTATAAATTTTTTAATCACATTTGTAACAATCGAGTCTATTTTTTTCAAATCCTGCTTGGGAGTAGCTAAAACAGTTATTTCATACCAGCCAAAGTCCTTAAGACTTGCAATTGAACCATCAGCTTCTGTCGCAATACCTGAATCAACTAATGCTTGGTAAAGTCGTGAATTTTTTCCATCTGACAAAATATAGTCTATTACATCCAAAGCTGGCGAGTCTGGATGTTTGATATCAGGTACAGGATAGACACTTTGCAATATTGCAGCGGCGCCTGGTTCTTTTATAATTATCGGGCTGAGTGCTGAGTGCTGAGTTTTGAGTGCTGAGTGCTGAGTGCTGAGTTTTGAGTGCTGAGTTTTGAGTGCTGAGTGCTGAGTATGAAGTTCCTCTTGATACTCAGCACTCAGCACTTTCTTCTCAGCACTATTCTCAGCACTATTCTCAGCACTTTGATTAACGAATAATTTTTTGACATCAGCAATTGTTTGTTCGGTTTGAAAATCACCAACAATTACTAATACAGCGTTATCTGGTCGATAAAATATTTTATAGTACTTTTGAACTGTTTCGACTGTAAATTGTTCAACATCAGATGCAGTACCACCTACGGGTAGTCCATATGGATGGTTAGGAAATGCCGCGCGTAGTAATGCTTGGTTGAGACGGTATTCGGGGTGATTTTCGTAACCTTGTAATTCGGAGATTACTACTCGTTTTTCGCTATTCAGTGCGTTTTGCTCAATCTTGGAGTTTTGCATTCTATCAGCTTCTAATTGAAGCACTGCCTTCAAATTCGCGCGTTCGACGGTGTTATAGTATGCAGTTTGGTCATAACTGGTGAAAGCGTTTGAGTCACTGCCAATTGTACTAAATAATCTTCCAAACTGAATTGGACGCTGAAGAGTACCTTTAAACATCATATGCTCAAGTTGGTGCGCGATTCCATTAACTCCCTGCTCTTCATTTCGAGACCCAACTTTATACCAAACTTGTACCGTTACCACTGGAGCGGTGTGAACTTCTTTCGTGATTACAGTTAAACCATTTTCTAGTACTATCTTACGAACATCTTCATTCATTGATTGTTTATGTAAGTTATTTATGTTAGATACTAATTTTTTACGTATATATACTTGATTATCAACTTGATTAGCTACTCGATTAAACATAGCGTTTGATTGGCTACTAACACAATTGTTTAATAGGATAACCAAAGTTAAGCAGGCACTTAATAATAATAATGTAAAACGATACTTGTATAACTTATAAAACACGGACATGCATTTTAGAATATTATCTGTAATTAGGTTTACAGATTTTTTTATGACTATAGTATAATCCGAAGACTGATTCTGTCGCCTCGGCAACACTACAGATAACAACATTCTATAAACAGATGAAACAATCAATGCCATAAAATAACGCTTCATAAGGATATTTACAGCGTTAAATGGCAATTAACAGGATTTTTAGTTAAAAATAAAACATCAGTACAAATACTAAATACCGTAATTTTAAGTAACTATATTTACGTATGTATCGCGTTAATTACTTAGAGTGGACTTGATTTCATAATACGAATAAATTCCAGAGGTAAGTCATCCGCATCGGCAATAAAAACAACTTCGTAGACGTTGTTGCCAATTTGCTGTTGTGTTGGTTCTAATAGGACTTTAAGTGTTAATCCATCAGGGTAATTCTGGGAAGAAGACGCAAAACGCTCTTTCAAAGAAGCTAACCAAGTGGGTAAATCTGGCGCCAGTTGAGTAAGGTCAAATGAGAGGTGATAATAACCTACATAATGTTCGTCTGCGAAAGCATCGGGAGTTGGATGTGGTTCAGGAATTTGGATTAGCTCAATTCGACTATCTAATCCCTCCATCCAACACGCTAGTGTATAGCCAGTAGTGAAACGTTCAGCAACCGTAAAGCCCAATTGTTCGTAGAAAGCTATCGCGCGATGAATATTTGCTGTCCGAATCGAAGCATGATGCATAATAGTTAATTAAGAGTTAGGAGTTAAGAGTTAGGAGTTAGGAGTTAGGAGTTAGTACTCAGCACTCAGCACTCAGCACTCATAACTCAGCACTCAGCACTCAGCACTCAGCACTCAGCACTCAGCACTCAGAACTTATTCAAATAATCTAAAGTACGGATATCTAACGGGTACTCCAGGTTCTTTTTCTAAATCAAAATTAATTACTTCCCAGCAGGGTTCAGAGTCTGGGTCGGGGCTAAACTCAACAGGTAAACCGTAAAGTCGCGCGGATACTCCCTCTGACTGCCCAGAACGCCAAGGGGTACTTCGCTCTAAATACCCACCCATAAGTTCTTGATAACGTCGAGCAATAATTACTCGCGTTGCCCGATAACCTTGCGTATAAAGTTTATCTAAGGCTTCATGTATTTCAAAACGAATTCCATCTGGGTGCGTGTGCTGGCGATACCATTCGTTGTTCCATCGGCGCCAGTGTCGTCCTGACTGAAGGTGGATAAGCTCTCCAGTTTTTGGGTTGGCTTCAAATGCACCATGTCGAGGGCACAAATAAGTGTCAGTAAGTGTCAGTGCCGGAATAGTTTGCCGACAATGAGGACACTGGATTTCGGGACCAAATATTGGGTATTGCAAAGCTGAGTTCATCATGAAGTGCATTTAAACATATGATTTTTTTATCGCCAACAAATCACTAGTTAATTACCAGCAAACGGATACAAGTTATATTTTTAACTTATCGTCTAAGCGTAATTACTTAATTAAATGGGGTTTCAAAGGGACAAAGAAGTTGGGAGTATAAGAAACATATAGCATTTCATGGTTTTGGTACGGTAATTTTTAGTCTTAAGTTTAGATTTGCTGAGAAAAAACTATAATCTAATACTTATAACTATTTTTCATGTTTTAAGAAACAGTACTTTCGCTCATTAGTTTACTTATATTCTATCGTGTCAACCTCTTCCTACTGGTCTTTAAGCGACATTTCTCAAGCTGCCTTCGTCGCAAACACTGCCGTTGTAATTGGTTCGGTCAGTGTTGCTGCTGGTGCTAGTATTTGGTACGGCGCCGTTGTGCGGGGAGATGTGGAACGAATTGAAATTGGCGAATGTACAAACGTTCAAGACGGAGCAATTTTGCATGGAGACCCAGGCAACCCTACTATTTTAGAAGCTTATGTTACCGTTGGGCATCGGGCTGTTGTCCACTCAGCCTATATTGAGCGCGGTTGTTTAATCGGTATTGGCGCCATCGTTTTGGATGGGGTAAGGGTAGGTTCTGGTAGTATTATCGGTGCTGGTGCCGTCGTGACAAAAGATGTGCCACCCCAATCACTCGTCCTGGGAGTTCCCGGCAAAGTTGTGCGCTCAGTCTCTGACGCTGAAGCAGCAGACCTTATTGAACACGCCGAACGTTACAAAAAGTTAGCTTTAGTACATGCTGGTAAAGGTACAGAACCAGGATTTTAGGAATAGTGCTGAGTGCTGAGTGCTGAGTGCTGAGTCGAATTGTAAATATTCTTTACACAATTCTGGGAAAGAATTTGAAAAAATTGCGATTATAGCTAAAAATAAGATGAGAAGAATTGACAAAACTTAAATCTTTACTTAACAGAGGGGTTCTCAATATGGATATCGATTTTCGCGTAGCAGTCGTTTTGGCGCCAATCGCAGTTGCAGCTGGTTGGGCAGCATTCAACATTGGTGCAGCAGCGCTAAGACAAGTTCAAAGCTTTTTAAACAGAGAAGCATAGAATCTTAACTTAGGATAATTATTAACCGCCGTAGAGACGCGATGTTCCTCGCGTCTCTACTCAAGTTGCGTCTCACTAAAATCGCGTCTTTACGAAAATCGCGTCTTTACTCTGATTAACGGTATTGTGTAAAAAATTTTGTTTTGATGACGGATATTGATTTTGAAACCTGGTTTCGACGTAATTGTGAACATTGACGCTATAATCAAGCCTTTTCAGCGCTTCGGGGTGCATCTTGGACTCGAAAGAATTAATAAGCTTTTAGAAAATCTAGGTAATCCCCACCTAATGGTTCCGGTTATTCACGTCGCTGGAACAAACGGTAAAGGTTCTGTATGCGCTTACCTATCTTCAGTTCTTACAGAAGCTGGTTATCGAACTGGACGCTATATTTCTCCTCATTTGGTTGACTGGACAGAGCGTATTAGTCTAAACCAACAGCCAATATCAGAGAAAGATTTGTCTAACTTGATACTTCAAGTCCAAGCGAAAATTGACCCGAATGAGGAATCACCCACACAGTTTGAGGTCATTACAGCAGCCGCTTGGTTATATTTTGCACAGCAACATGCGGATATTGCGATTATTGAGGTTGGTTTGGGAGGGCGCCTTGATGCGACTAACGTTTGTCCAAAACCATTAGTATCTATTATTACATCTATAAGTAGAGAACATTGGCAGCAGCTTGGCCCGACTGTTGCTGACATCGCGCGTGAAAAAGCTGGAATTATCAAATCTGGTTGTCCGGTTGTAGTTGGGCAATTACCGCTTGATGCAAAAGAAGTGGTACTAACGCGCGCTCTTAAACTAGATTGTCCTACTTATATTCCGCAACCTGCGATTCAGGGAGATAAAGAATGGGCAGAATATCAATCTATATTATTGGATTCAAAATCAATTAAATACCCTTTAGCATTAGCAGGTCAAATTCAGCTTTTTAACTCTGCTTTAGCATTAGCAGCATTAGAAGTTTTACAAAATCAAGGCTGGCAAATTCCAGAAGAAGCCATCAAAGTAGGGATGGCAAAAACAAAATGGCTGGGTCGAATGCAGTGGACTCAATGGAAATATAACGAGAATGATTATAAATTACTAATTGATGGCGCCCATAATCCTGCTGCGGCTGTTGTGTTGCGTAATTATATAGATTCATTAAACATTAAATCAGTTAGTTGGGTGATGGGGATGCTTTCGACTAAAGAACATGACAAAGTGTTTAAAGCATTACTGCGACCAAATGACAGATTATATATAGTACCTGTTCCTGACCATAGTTCGGCAAAACCTAACGAGTTAGCAAAACTAGCTAATGAAATTTGTCCAGAGCTAAATTTTTGCCAAACTTATAGCGATTTAAAATCTGCGCTGAATACAGCTTTTGCATTGCCAGAATTGAACTATTTTGATTTAAATAACTGTTTTGGGTCGGCGCCGAAAGATTTAGTTGTTTTGTGTGGCTCACTCTATTTAATTGGTCATTTTCTAGGAATGGAAAATAAAGAGTAAGCTGGAAAAATTAGTATAAACTTTGCTTGACAAAAGAACAAAAGACTGAATGAATTCTCAAATCAAAACATTGGTAGTAACTGACCTTCAACAAGGATTACCTGCTATTACTCCAGCATTTGGTACTACATTGGCAGAAGCTTGTGCAATTTGCCTAACTGACCAAGGGCATACTCAGGGTGTAATACTTACAATTAAAGGAGATTTTACGGATGCTTTCCAACTTTACTGGCAAGACGTTACAGACCAAATGCTTCGGTGTTGGAATGACAAAGAGTATACAACAGAGCAAGCTGCTTATGGGATAGCTTTCCTAGTTATACAACAACTTACAGAATATACAGTTATTCAACGTTCCCGTAAAGGAACTGGATTTGATTACTGGTTAGGTAAAAAAACAAACAGGGATGATACACCGTTTGAGAATACTGTGCGTTTAGAAGTTTCTGGCATACGCAAAGGGGATGATAGCCAAATTAAAACTAGAGTTAAACTAAAAGTAGAGCAAGTCAGCCCAAGCGACGGTGAGTTCCCAGCTTATATAGTGGTTGTCGAGTTTGGTAATCCCTTAACATACATGGTGGAAAAATGAGTCAGATTCAACAGTTGCATGAACAAGCAATGGATTTGGCAGAAATGGCAGAGGTTGCTAAACTTAGAGGCGACCTGATTAATGCTAAAGAATTATTTAAGCAGGCTTTTGTTAAGGAAACAGAAGCGGCTTCATTATTAGCAAATAATCCAGAAGTTGAACCAGCTCGTTCTATATTACATAGAAGTGCTGCTTCGCTAGCTATTGATTGTGGCGAAGTAAATACCGCAGAGCGTTTAATAGCAATTGCATTGTCTGGAAATCCACCGCAGGAAATTGCTGATGAACTTAAGGATTTGTTTGTTGAAATCAATATTCAAAAGTATTTTTTTCGTCGGGGCATTAACTTTGATGAAGCTAAATTCCAAAGCTTAATTACGGAAAGAAATTAGGGTTAGCTGGCAACGGATATAACGGATCAGTTACAAACAAAACTAGGTGCGTGACGCTACAAGTACTGCGCTTCGTTTTCAAATTTTGGTAGCGTCACGCACCCTACTATTTCAAATCAACTATCTGTTGCTAATTATGTTGGGTTCCGCAAAGTCTCCACCCAACCTACGTTATTTACGTTTGTTGACTATTCCATTCTTTTTCTGCGTCGGCAATAGCTTGATCTACGGTTTTTTCATCTAGCATTGCTGCTTGGAGGTTGTCGTAGATTGCTTTTTGTAGAATGTTGAAGTTTTTTAAGGTGGGTGTTAGGACTTCTGCTTGTTGTAGTTGAGTGGCACTTACTGTACGCGCTTTGTCGTAATTTGCAGCATTTGCTGGAACTTCTTTGAAGTAGCTATCTGCTAAAGCTTTTACTGTTGATGGCAAAACGTTAGCTGCTTTGGCAAAAGCTAACTGGTTTTGGTCGTTGGTTAGGTATAGGGCAAATTTTAGTGCTGCATCTGGCTTTTTGGTATCGCGCGGGATAACGACGTTCATGACTGCGACGTTTTTCTTGCCTGTTTCTCCTGTAATTTCAGGTGCTATAGAACTTGCTTCGGCAATTTTTGGTGCATTTTGGGCAATTGTTTTAAGAAATTCAGCTCCAGTATTTAGCATCGCTGTGGCGCCTGATTGGTACAAGTTTATGCCGTGGCGGTGTCCTTTCGTAAGTGCTTCTTTGGGAAGTAAACCTTTTTTATATAAGTTTACCCAGTACTGAAATGCTGTTTTACCTTGAGGGGTGTTAAAAGCTGCTTTATTCGATGCGTCGAGTAAATTTACTCCCATTTGGACGAAGGACTCAAGTACTTCCCCTGAATCTTGTGGGACAAATGTTACAAAAAAGGCATACTTACCTGTTTTGTCTTTAATTTGTTGAGCAACTTGTGCGAGTTCAGTATATGTACTGGGCACTTTAGCTATCCCTGCCTGTTTTAATAAATCAGTGTTATAAATGGTTAACCGAGTCGTGAGGTACCAGGGTATACCAAAACTCTTACCGTTTAACGTACTCGCTTTCCAGATATTGGGTAAGTAGGAGGAACGAATGTCATCTGGAATTTTCGCGTCTAAGTCTAACCAAGCGTTTCGTCCAGCTAACTGCGATGCAAAGCCTGGATTTAGATTTACCACATCAGGTGGCGTTTTTGCGGAAACAGCTGTTAAGATTTTGTTCTCCATTCCATCCCAAGGTATATCTACCCAGTTAACCTTTATACCTTGATTTTGCGATTCAAAACTCGCAATCAAACTCTGAAAGTAGTCGTTAAACTTCGGTTTTAGCGACATTGTCCAAAACTCTATGGCGCCAGTTTGTGAGGTTTGATTGGAACTAGTGGTTACGTTGCCTCTGCTACAACTAACAATCCAGGTTGTTAATAAGCCAAGCAGCGCACAAATTGTTAGTTTCTTAAACTTTTGAGATGGAATCATTGTAGTCAATCGTGGTTACTTCGGAGTGCAGAATTTTGGTGATTATAAGCGTTTGTAAATTATTTCGTCAGTAGGTATGCGTAACTAAATCATTATTCGTAAAGTTTGCAGGTTTTATTCCTGGTAACTAATAACTTTAATCAATAAAATTTTCACGGTTCATTCATTTAGTTCTGCGGTTAATACTGTGCTTAAACGCTTTAACAACCCATTTGGGAAATCTAATAAAGGGATAGGCATCGAACTGGCGCCGCAACGAGTTAATATTGCTCGTATACGGAAACAGGGTCAAGGCTTAAAACTAGATGCTTTAGCATCGGTTCCAGTTCCCGAAGGTGTCTTCGCAGATGGTCAAATTGCTGACCCCCCAGCGATGGCACAAATAATTCAACAGGCACTTGCGGAAAGCAAAATTAAAGCTTCTAAGGTAGCAACTGCTGTACCTGGTCGTGATTCTATCGTGCGTCTAATACCTGTGCCAGCAGAATTAGATGATAAAGAACTGCGAGAGATGGTACTTAACCACGAAGCAGGGTTGTATTTGCCATATCCTCGTGAAGAAGCTGATGTAGATTATCAGAAATTAGGCTACTTTGTCGATGAAGATGGCATTGAGAAGGTACAAGTACTGCTTGTTGCGACGCGCAAAGAAGTGACTGATACCTATGTCAGAACATTTGAGCAAGCAGGATTGCAAATCGATGTTCTGGAAATAAGCAGCTTTGCACTAATTCGGACAATTCGCGAGCAACTGCGGCAATTTGGACCACAGGAAGCAGCGGTGTTAGTTGATATTGAGTTTGATAGCACAGAAATTGCGATTATTGTCAATGGTGTACCGCAATTTTCAAGAACGGTGCCAATTGGTACGTATCAGATGCAAATGGCATTATCGCGCGCTATGAATTTACCAGCATCGCGCGATATGGAACTGTTGCAAGGGATAACAATTCCTTCGACTGGAATGGATGGTGGTAAAACGGGTCAAACCTCAGTCAATCCTGGGATGGCAGCGATGATGAGGGTTTTAGGAGAACTGACTGATGAATTGCGTCGGTCGATAGATTTCTACTTGAATCAAAGTGAAAACTTAGAAGTCGCGCAGATAATGCTGGCAGGTCCCGGTGGCGGACTAGCACAGATGGATGAGTTTTTTACTCAACGATTGAGTTTACCTACTACCCAAATCGACCCAGTAGGTGCCAATTCACTCGTGATAGATGAGGAAAAATACCCAACAATGCAACGTCCCGGACTAGGAATAATTCTTGGGCTTGGAATGCGGGAGGCGTAAGCAAGTGTACAGTTTAGATGTTAATTTTCTCAAAGACCGGGCGCCATCTCAAAATAAAAATGAGCGTGGCACCAAAGTCAAAGTTCCGATGTCACCAGGGGATTTAACGCCCTTGTATATAGGTGGAGCAGTTACAGCTTTTACATTGGCAATAGTTGGAACTGGTTGGTGGATTTTACAAACACAAAATGATCAATTACAGCAAAATATTTCCAAATTAGACCAAGAGAACCAACAATTGGAAGCTCAAATTGGGAATATTAATAAAATCAAGCAAGAAATCACCCAAGTTAAGAGTGAAACACAAGCTCTAGTTACAGTATTCGACCAAATTCGTCCTTGGTCTGCCATACTCCAAGATGTTCGAGAACGGATTCCAGCTTCAGTACAGCTAGAAAACGTTAAACATGTAGCAGCAGCGGCGCCTTCCTCAGCATCAACACCACCAGCAGGACAACAGCCAAGCCAAGCGGGAGGAATTGAGATAGGAGGATTCGCGCGTTCATTTGCTGATGTCAATGATTTCTTAGTGACATTACAGCAATCGCGATTCTTAAAAGCCAAAGAAGTGCGAATCGCGAGCGCTGAATTGGTTGAAGCTCCGGCGCCTCCAAATGGACTACCCCCAGGCGCCAAGCTACCAAAGGTAGTGAAATACACTATTCAATCTAGTCTGAGCGATGTCCCAGCATCTGAACTGATGCGTGAACTAGAGCAAAAAGGCACAGTTGGACTAGTAGCTCGTATTCGTAGTTTGCAACAAACAGGAGCGCTTCGACGATGACTTTTAGTGAAGATTTAGATTTTGAAAGTGGCGGTGGGTTTGAAGAAGCCGCCCCTGCGTATCCCGTCCTTTTTGGTATTACCTTTACACCAAAAATTGGCGGTATCTTAATCGGCTTATTAGGACTTGGCGGAGCAGCTTACATCGTGATGAACATGATTTTGCCAAGCTGGGAAAACTACCAGCAACAGCAAGCCAAGCAAACCGACTTACAGAGTCAAATTGACCAGAAAAAAGCAAGCATCAAGCAAATAGACGCTGTTAAAAAAGAGCTAGCTCAAGCAAAAGTTCAGCAAACACAGGTTTTAGGCTTATTTGCCAATGAAAAAACCTTAGACACACTATTAATTGATGTGAATCGACTAATAGAATCAGGTAACGATTTGCTACCAGGAAATGCCGTCAAATCCAAAATGCGAAGGTATACACCTGATGCTCAAAAAAGCGAAATCATAACCGATGGCACCTTTGGACCACTAGTCAACGGGAAATTAAAACGTAGCAAAATAAATATTGAATTTACGGGTACATACGAGCAAACACAGTCAATTCTTCGCAATATCGAGCGACTACAGCCATTATTGCTAGTCAAAGATTATGACTCCAAACTCAACCCAGAAACAATCAGCGACCCCCTAGGAAAACCAATCCGAATGATTGGTCCGGTACAAATTTCCACAACCTTCCAGCTACAAGCGCTAATGCCACTTACACCAGAAGAAGCAGCAGCCCAAGCAAAACCAGCACCTCCGCCAAAATAGTTAGGAGTGCTGAGTGCTGAGTGCTGAGTGCTGAGTTAGGAGTGCTGAGTGCTGAGTGCTGAGTGCTGAGTGCTGAGTGTAAAATGTCATGCTGAGGAATGAAGCATCTTTCTTCCCTTCCCTTCCTTTGCGTCCTTTGCGTCCTTTGCGGTTCGCCCTTCTATTTCTATATACATAATGAAAAAACGTGAACAGGTTCAACTCAAAGTTCAACTTAAATAATTGCAGCAATGTGAATTTTTGATTCAAAACTTACTTACACAAAACTACACAAACTTTTACTTTATATTCAGGTGAGGAATGAACTGTGAAACGTCACGGTAATATAGATAGTGCTTTCAGTGCTTTCGCTCTTAGTACAGTAGCTGCAATCTTCGCAGCACAACCAGTTTTAGCGCAAACTACCCAAATAACCAGGGTAAAACTAAATCCAAGTGATTCGGGAGTCAACCTAGTATTAGAAACATCTTCTGGTGAACGCGCGCAAGTATTTACAACCAAACGCGGCAACACATTAGTAGCCGACATAATTAATACTCAGTTACGTATACCAGAAGGTAATAACTTTCGTCAAGATAATCCTGCCCCTGGTATCGCCTCAGTAGCAATTAACCAACTCGATGCCAACAGTGTACGTGTTGTAGTTACAGGCAGCAGCGGTACTCCTGGCGCCCAACCGGTAGCACGCAGTCGCGACGGTTTGACGCTGAGTTTCACCCCAGGTGATGGAACTGTTGCTGCAACACCTCCAACAACACCTCCAACAATACCCACAGCACCAACGGCACCACCTGCTGGAATTAGTAACGCTCAAACAGCACCAGTAACAGGCCCAGGTCAACCTTCCAACGTCGCACCCCCATTCTTACCTCGTGCAGTGGCGCCACCAGTAGGAGACATCGCAATTTCCGCAATAGACGCATCACCTAGCGTAATTGATTTAGGAACACAAGAACGAGTACCTCGCCTAGTACTACGCGATGCACCAGTTCGTGAAGTCCTATCATTACTTGCGCGCGCTGCCAACATGAACTTGGCATACTCATCAGTAGACCCAACATCAGGTACTGGACAACCAGCAGCGTCTGGACCTGGAGAAGGACTCAAAGTATCACTAGATATTCAAAACGAACCAGTACAAGACGTATTTAACTACGTACTACGTCTAAGTGGACTAGAAGCAAACCGTAGTGGACGCACAATTTTTGTTGGTCCTAGACTGCCAAACTCTAGCCGCGATACAGTAATGCGGAACTTACGACTAAACCAAGTAACAGTCGATGTAGCACTGAACTTCTTGGTTGGTTTGGGCGCCGAAAGTGCTATCAGCAGAGAGCGTCAAGTTACAAGCGTAAGTGCAGTACCTGTAGGACAAGGTGTAGCTACAACTCAAACTCAAACTACTACAGAAACCCGTATTGAGCGGTTATCACTAGAAGACTCTAAATACTCTTCACCCTTACTTCGAGGTTTGCAAGCACTAGGAGACCAACGTACTAATTCTCTAACTTTAATTGGTACGCCAAAGCAAGTTGAATTAGCAATGGCACAATTGAGTCAGTTGGATGTAAGACGGCGCCAAGCAGCAGTAAACGTCAAAATTGTTGATATTAATTTGTCAGGAATTAAAGATTTTAATACTAGTTTCTCTTTCGGTTTAGGCAATAACTATTTCACTAGTGATGGTGGCGCCGCATCTTTAAACTTTGGAGGTTCCAGACCTGCTACCAGTGCTGAAGCATCTAGCAGTGTAACTAGCACTCCTGTTATAACTAATCCAATTACAGGTCAACCTTTTCTATCTCCAAATAGTACTGTAGGCATTTCTGGTACTACTCCTGGAACCGTAGTTGTAAATCCAAATGGCACTACCACCACAACACAAGCGCCAGGTACTGGTCAATTCTACACACCTACTGCTCCTACAGGAGACCCTTTAACGCCTGGATTTACTAGCATCACTCCAGCAACAAATAACATTGTCACACGTAATGCAGATGGTACAACCAGTGTATCGCAAGGTACTTTAGGAACAGCGACAGCATCTTTACCAACCCTATATCAGTTCCCCAAACGTTTACTTGCTTCGATACAAGCTCAAGTACAAAACCGCAACGCGAAGATTCTAACTGACCCAACTCTAATTGTTCAAGAAGGTCAACAAGCTCAGGTAAACTTGACGCAGGAAGTAGTAGGAAACATAGTAGAAAGAATAGTTGATACTCCAGGTGGTTCTAGAACAGAGAGAACTATTGACAAACAAAAAGTTGGTTTAACACTAAACGTGAAAATTGACCGAATTGATGATAACGGTTTTGTATCGCTCTCGGTCGCTCCTGCCGTTAGCGCACCATTAGCATCACAAAATACAGGTGCTGGACAAATAATTCTTGTGTCTGAACGTTCGCTTACTTCTGGTTTAATTCGTTTGCGTGACGGTCAAACCCTGATTCTTAGTGGTATTATTCAAGACCAAGATAGAACAACTGTTTCCAAACTTCCTATCTTAGGTGACATTCCACTTCTTGGTTCGTTGTTTAGAAGAACAAACCGAGAGAATACACGTAATGAGGTAATTGTCTTACTAACACCTCAAGTTATCGATGACTCTGAGCGTTCTTCCTACGGTTACAACTACAATCCAAGTCCTGAAGTACGGCAAATGCTCGAACGTCGCGGTTTACAAGTACCAAGAAAGTAGCTCCCACTTGTAAAATTTAATTAAATTGTGTAGAGACGCGATTAATCGCGTCTCTACATGTCAATACCTTCGCCAAAAATCTGATTGGCAAAAATGCTTTTGCCGTCAACGTTTCCAGTCAAATAAAATATTGAACCTGTCTGCTAGGCGTTGAACCTAGAGTCCTTAAGCATCAAGGTTTTTAATCTAAAAACCCGGTGTGGAATAACGGGACGGAGTTTTTAGCTAGTCTGGAAATTATAGCGCTTGTTTCTCTTATACGAAAAAACCTTAATTTTACAAGCGTTTATACTACGTTATGACTCATAAATCTGGCGAAGGTATTGTACATGTACATGAGAATAATCCCTCTTAGGTTAGATTTTACTGCTTTCCACCAATCACCTAGAGAACTTGATTCGGCAACGGTGCGATAGTATTTAATTTGCTTTTTAGGAGTGAGATTTTTGATATTCTCAAAGGCTTCCTCTTGAGCTTTTTGTTTAAATTCTAAACAATCGAAATCTTTTTCAACTTTTGTCTGAATCATCGAATAATACCTTTCTAGGATATACAATTGTTAAAATTGCATAACTAGCAATAAATAGCTCACTTAATCCTCAATGTGACTGCTAAACAAAATTATTAATTTATACACTATTCTACGTTATAGAAAGAAACTTACATCTACTTGAAAAAATTTAGCAAGTGCTTTTGCCTGAGATTCGGAAATATTACGTTTTTGGTTAATTATTTCTAAAACGGCTTCTTTTGAGCCAATTACTTCAACTAATGCTTCTGGCTCTAATGAGCGTGCTTCCATCAGGTGTATCAACATTGAGTTGGTTGTACCTATAGGAATTGGATAGTGATTTTCTTCAAATTTTTCAATTAGTGTAACTAGTAATTCTAAAAGTGTTTCTTCTTCTGGAGTTCGATTTACACGATGCTCTAAATCTTGAGCGAGAGCAATAGCCTCATCATTTTCTTGTTCTGTTGTAATAGTTTTGGTTTGGTAGTGAGCTAATAGTTCACCGTAGTAGTCGCGGTTAAAAGTATGGGTCATCTTTCCAATTATCCTTATCGTAATCGGCGTGAGTTAGAACGTATTTAATATAGATTCTTTGAGTAGAGTATACAATATCGACAATTAAACGGTAACGGTTCCCTTTAATATTAAAAACAGTAAAGTTTCCAACCGCTTCAGCCTTTGCGTAAATATTTTGAACATCAAGAAGATTTCTTCATTCAGCTTTAGTAGCGACCCTATACCATTCGTAAAGCGCATCACAAGCATCGGCATGAGCTTCACAAAATCCACGTAAAATTTTACGGCTTATAACGCGCATTTTAATGTATCATTTAAAACTCTAGAGTGATAGTTATGCTTTGCTACCCTTAAACTACATCTTATGAATATTGTAGATGAAGCCTAAAAGGTAGTGTAATTTTTTAGGTATAATTTATTTTAGCTTCTAAGTCCCCTACGTCACATTAAGATTTTCCGAATTTTTATATAACAATCGCTATTCTACTATTACCTCTTTCGGCGCCAATAAAACTGCCTGAATCTGATTAATATTATTTGATTTAATTGCGGCATGTTTTAGGCGGTTTTTATGTAAAGCCATATGATTTAGAGATGGGACAGCCGTTCCACAAGAGTTAATTTACATTTTCTCAGTAGAGACGCGATTAATCGCGTCTCTACGATTTGTCGCGTCTCTAAGATTTACCAAATCCTTTCGCACGACTTGTTGAAGGTACTGTCAAACAGTTTTCAATTTGTTTAAGTAGTGTTTCTTTGTCGAGGTTTTGACCTATTAGGACTACTTGGTTTTTCTTGGCGCCTTTCCATTCGTCGTCATCCATTGTGAAACGTTTGCCGCATAAGTGGAAAATATGGCGTTTGGGACTTTCTTCAAACCACATTATTCCTTTGGCGCGGAATACGTTTGTGGGTAGTTGGTTATCTAGAAAATATTGGAATTTTCTAATTATGAAGGGTTTATCGCTTTGGAATGAAATTGATGTAAACCCATCGTTTTCTAGGTGGTGGGAGTGGTCATGGTCATGGTGGTCGTGACTATGGTCGTGACCGCAGGTTGAGTGGTCATGGTCGTGTTCGTGATTGTCGTGGCTATGATCGTGACCGCAAGCTGAGTGGTCGTGTTCGTGATGGTCGTGGTTGTGTTCGTGATGGTCGTGGTTGTCAGTTTCAAAGTATTTATCTGACTCGAATAAACCAACGCTGAGTATTAACCCTAATGGCACCTGTGAGTTTTTGGTACGGATGATACGGGCGCCTTCTTTGACTTCGCTGATTTTTCTTTCTAAGTCTGTTAATTCGGTTTCTGTTACTAAGTCGGTTTTGTTAAGCAATATTATGTCACCGTAGGCTATTTGACTGTGTGCTGCTTCGGAGTTAAATAAATCTAAGCTATAATTTGCAGCGTCAACTACGGTGATAATTGAGTCTAAGCGAGTTAAATCACGCAGTTCGGTGCCTAGGAAGGTTAACGCAACTGGTAAGGGGTCGGCGAGTCCGGTTGTTTCTACTACCAAGTAATCGATATTAGAGTCACGTTCGAGAACTTTGTAGACAGCATCGACTAAATCACTGTTGATGGTACAGCAAATACAACCATTGTTCAATTCCACCATGTTCTCGTCGGTAGAAACTACTAATTCGTTATCTATACCAATTTCGCCAAATTCGTTTACTAAAACGGCTGTCTTCAAACCCTGCTGGTTTGTCAAAATGTGATTGAGTAATGTTGTTTTACCGCTACCTAGAAAACCAGTAATAATTGTTACTGGTAATCCTTTTTTGGTTGCGTCCATTGTTTGAGATTCAGAGGTAAGTGTTTGCATAATGTGACACAAAGGAAGTTAATTTAAATAAATGTGTAGCGTAAATAGTACTGAAAACATTAGCATAGGGATGTGGGGGCGCCATCGTCCCAATGACTAAACATATTATTACTCATTCTTGTTGAGACTCATAAATCGCTATGACCCTAACCGTTTACAATACACTCACCCGTCGCCAGGAAGCTTTTGAGACTGTCGAACCCGGTTTGGTTAAAATGTATTGCTGCGGAGTGACAGTGTACGACTACTGCCACTTGGGTCATGCGCGTTCGTACATCGTTTGGGATGTACTTCGTCGTTATCTCCAATGGCGCGGTTATCAAGTACGCTACATTCAAAATTTTACTGATATTGACGATAAAATTCTTAACCGTGCGCGCGAACAAGGTTCGACGATGGAGGCTGTATCGAATCGCTTTATCGATGCCTACTTTGAGGATATCCGCCGTTTGAACGTGATGGATGCGGATTTTTACCCCCGTGCAACCGAACATATTCCAGAAATTGAAGCTTTGATTAAGAATCTTGAAGAGCAAGATTTGGCTTATGCAGCAGGTGGTGATGTTTACTACCGAGTTCACAGTTTCCATACTTATGGGAAGCTATCAGGACGTAACCTGGAACAAATGCAAGCAGGCGCCAGTGGTAGGGTAGATGTAGAAGACTCAGAAAATCAGAAAAAACAATATCCGCTTGATTTTGCTTTGTGGAAAGCTGCAAAACCTGGTGAACCAAGTTGGGACTCACCGTGGGGTGAAGGGCGCCCAGGATGGCATATTGAATGTTCGGCGATGATTCGGGCGCAGTTTGGTGACACAATAGATATTCATAGCGGTGGTGGAGATTTGATATTTCCGCACCATGAAAATGAAATAGCTCAGTCAGAAGGTGCCACACACAACCCATTAGCAAACTATTGGATGCACAACGGGATGGTGGTTGTAGATGGTAAAAAAATGTCGAAGTCGCTGGGTAATTTTATAACTATCCGCGAACTGCTAGATGGGAAATGGGTAAAATACCCACAACCCATAGACCCAATGGCAATAAGGTTATTTGTTTTGCAAGCACATTACCGCAAACCGTTAGATTTTACCGAAGAAGCAATTGCAGGCGCCGTCAATAACTGGAAAACTCTTCAAGAAGGGTTACTATTTGGCGAACAATATGGTGAGAAACTAGGTTTTACCGATAATGGTAATCAACTTGATAAAAGTCTTATCCAACGCTTTAAGGAATTTGGGGATGATGACCTCAACTTTTCCGGTAGCTTGGCTGTGCTTTTTGAACCAGCTAAAAAGTTGAATCGTGAAGCTAATATCCTATTACATGGAGGTAAAATCGAAACCCCCACCGCAGAAATACAGACAGCTTGGTATACATTAGTTACAATCGCGCGCGTTCTTGGTTTAGAAGCCAAGTTAGAAGTTGACGAAACTAATAGTACTGGCTTAAGCGATGCGGACGTTAACGAATTAATCAAACAACGCACCGACGCTAGGTCAAACAAAAACTTTGCCGAAAGCGACCGCATCCGCAACGAGCTGCAAGCTCAAGGTATCACCCTAATAGACACAAAAGAAGGCACAACCTGGCACCGCAGCTAGGAAATGTAAAGTTATTTGTCTTGTAAAATTGTCTTGTGGAACAGGCATCCCTGCCTGTCCCTCCCAAAATTTGAATTCAAACTAGTATAAATGCTTGACGTATTCTGCTACTTTTGATAAAAGCAGAAGAATATCACTTATGGAAATAAGTCGGCACCAAAAACAGTTTTTTACTTAAATTAAGTTTATATGTTATCTGAACTGACAAAAGTCATCAACGATATAGATATTAGCGCAGATTGGGTCGGCATTCGAGCCGTAAAAGACACATCCTCAACTAGGAATGTACGCGATGGAATACCACAGCGCAACGGTAAATCAACTACGGCTGGAGCAATGGTTGAGGTATTAGTTGACGGCTGTATTGCTTATGCTGCAACTAATTCGCTTCATCACGATGCTTTAAAATTAGCAGCAGAAACAGCGTATAAGCAAGCCCGGTCTGCACAACAATGGTCAGTATATAAATTTGCTCCCACAACCGCGCGTCCAAAAGTTGTTGGTGAATATATTTCTCCTTACACACAACCATTTGATGCAATTGGTTCTGGGGAAATCAACGATATACTTGTTCGTACCTGTAAAACCCTTAAAGTTAGCGACAAAATAGTCCAAACTATCGCAGAAGTTGTTACTACCGACCGAGAAACTTGGTTTGTCAGCAGCAACGGTTCTGAGGTATATCAAAAATTTCTATTTATTAGTACGTATTATGGTACAACGGCTCAAGATGCAGGAGTAGTTCAACAGCGTACAAGTAACGGTTGGCAAGCACATACATATCAAGGTGGCTTGGAGCGCTTTCAAGATGATAAGCTTTGGCATCGTGTGCAGCGTATTGGTGAGGAAGCTATTGAGTTACTAAGTGCCGAAGACTGTCCAGATATTCGCACAAATTTAGTGTTGGCGCCAGACCAAATGATGCTACAAATTCACGAAAGTGTTGGACATCCTTTAGAAACTGACCGAATATTAGGGGATGAGCGCAATTATGCAGGTGGTAGTTTTGTTAAGAAGAGTGACTTTGGTAATCTTGTCTATGGTTCCAAGTTGATGAATATCACTTTTGACCCAACTGTACCTGGTGAAATTGCTAGCTACGCTTTTGATGATACAGGCGCCGTTGCTACACGCGAGTATTTAATTAAAGAAGGAGTATTGCAACGAGGTGTAGGCAGTTTAGAAAGTCAAGCACGGGCTGGTATTCCTGGTGTTGCTTGCGCGCGCGCATGTTCATGGAACCGTCCAGCTATTGACCGCATGGCAAATTTAAATTTAGAACCGGGTGAAGGCACATTCGATGATGTTATTAAAGATATCGAACATGGCGTTTACATGGAATCAAACCGTTCTTGGTCAATAGACGACCGTCGATACAAATTCCAGTTTGGCTGTGAGTATGCCAAGCTTATTGAAAACGGTAAATTAACTAAAACGCTTCGTAATCCAAATTATCGCGCGACGACTCCTGACTTTTGGGGCAGTTTAGTTAAGGTTGGTGGCGCCTCTACTTGGGAAATGTATGGTACTCCATTTTGCGGCAAAGGTGAACCAAACCAAGCTATATGGGTAGGACATGGTTCTCCTGTTTGCGTTTTTGCGGATGTTGAAGTATTTGGTGGAGGAACGTAATAACGGTTCGGCGTCTCGCTCCGGTGCGTGACGCTACTGGATGGCTGGCTTCGTTTTAAGATTGTTGGTAGCGTCACACACCCTACTTCAAAAAAACCATGAGTATTTCAGAACTGTCTGCTTTAGAAACAAGCTTTAATAAATTAGTTGAAACACTAATAGCTAAAAAAACGGAAAGCGAAGCCTTTACTGTTAAATTAAATAGTGAACGCAGTCAATTTACTCGCTTTAATAATGCGAAGGTTCGCCAAACAGGTTGTGTTGCTGATGGCTATATACAACTTACCTTAATGGATAATCAACGCAGTTGCTATCGGCACTTCCCCTTTACAGGAAATTGGGAAATTGACTGGCAAGCCGCATATACAGCTTTATTAGAAATTCGTGAAGAATTACCTTTTTTACCAATAGACCCTTATTTGGTGTTACCATCTGGCAATAATATTAGCAATGAAGTTAATATTGGTAATTTACTTGATTATGAGAAAGTTGTATCAACGGTATTGGTGCCTGTTTCTGAGTTAGATTTTACAGGTATTTATGCAGGTGGTATAGTTATAAAAGGATATGCTGATTCCTGTAATCAGAAGCATTGGTTTGTTACAGATTCCTTTACATTAGACTACTCGATTTTTACTTCTGAAGGGCGAGCCGTAAAAGGGTTTTATGCAGGCAGTAAATGGAATGAAAGTGCATATATTGCTAAAATAAACGATGCAAAAAAACAGTTAAAGTTGCTTGCTTATCCAGCAAAAGAATTACCAAGGGGTGAATATAGAACTTATTTTGCGCCCGCAGCAGTTTCTGATTTATTATCAATGTTATCGTGGGGTGGAGTTAGCGAAGCAGATATTCAACAGGGACATAGTTCTTTAGCTTTATTAAGGCGCCACGAAAAGCAGCTTTCAAAATTACTCAATATTAAAGAAAACTTTCAGCTTGGCTTAGTACCACGATTTAATGAATTAGGTGAAATGGCAGTACCTGAGCTGCACGTTATCGAGAAAGGTACTCTAATAAATACGCTTGTAAATTCCCGTACTGCTAAAGAATACGATAAAATCGCGAATGGCGCCAACAGTACAGAGTCATTACGTTCCCCAGAAATATCTCCGGGTAATCTTGCTTTTGATGATATTTTGAGTCAGTTGGGTACAGGTTTATATGTATCTAACCTACATTATCTTAATTGGAGCGATTTGCCTACAGGTCGAATTACCGGAATGACTCGTTATGCTTGCTTTTGGGTGGAAAATGGTGAAATAGTGGCGCCTATTGAGAATTTACGGTTTGACGAAACACTTTATAAATTCTGGGGTGAAAATTTGATAGATTTTACTAACTTCCAAGAATTTATCCCTGAAGTTGGTACTTATGAAGCAAGACAACTTGGAGGAAATATGGCGCCGGGTATGTTGGTTGATAGCTTTACTTATACTTTATAAAATATCATCCAACGTGGCACAGGCGTCCTCCCGTAGCACAGGCGTCCTCGCCTGTGTACTACATATATTTTTTTGAACCACAAAGACACGCTCGTACACAAAGTAAGAAAGATTTGGGAGTTTGCTTCCAAATAAATATATGATTACTTTTGATTTTCAAGGAAAAACAGTACTAGTTACAGGCGCCTCACGAGGGATAGGGGAAGCAATAGCAGCAGGTTTTGCTTCGAGTGGCGCCCGTGTCGCAGTTCACTATCATCAGCAGCATGATGTTGCTGAAAGTGTGTGTAATTCTTTAGAAGATACAGGACATATTACAGTTGGAGCAGACCTTGCCGACCCTGTAGCAGTTGAGGAAATGGTTACATATACGTTAAATGAATTTGGGCAAATTGATATTTTGGTTAATAATGCAGGTATTTATCAAGAGCATCCTATATATCAAACCAGTTATGAAGACTGGCAGACTGTATGGCAGCAAACTATAAATGTTAATTTAATAGGCACCGCGAATGTATCGTATTGTGTAGCAAAGCATATGATAGAACGACGCAGTGGACGCATAATTAATATCAGCTCGCGTGGTGCATTTAGAGGAGAACCAACAGCTACTGCATATGGCGCCAGTAAAGCTGCTCTTAATTCTCTGAGTCAATCATTAGCTCAATACTTGGCGCCTTATAATGTATTTGTGACGGCAGTAGCTCCAGGCTATGTAGAAACAGAAATGTCGCGCGGAGTTTTAGAAAGTCCAGCAGGAGATTTCATCAGACAACAAAGTCCATTAAATCGTGTTGCTTATCCAAAAGAAATAGCACACACAGTTTTGTTTTTAGCTTCACCAGGTTCAGAATTTTTAACAGGTAATATTGTTGATGTGAATGGCGCCAGTTATTTACGCTCTTAATTATCGCTCTCGCGCGATTCATAGTTACAAATAGTATTATAAAAGTTCTTGGTTATGTCCCACCTGTAGTTTTAACCGCAATTATTGTTCCTGCAGTGCTTGTGCCTACAGGTGATAAAATTAAAATTCTTGCGAATCCTCGATTAATTGGAGCTATTGCTGCATTCGTTGTGGGTATTGGGCGCCAAAATCTATTATTAACTATTTGTGTTGGCATGATAGTGTTTTTGATTTGCCAGTTGTATATATAAGATTATGATAGGTTTTTAATCACTGCACAGGCAGGATGCCTGTGCTACAAGAGATGCATATTTTTTGAGCAAGTTACCGAGGGTTTTGATGCCAATTTCAATTTGTTCTATATTGTGGGAAAAGTTTAAGCGCATTGCGGGATAACCAACACCAGGAAAAAATGCCGCGCCATTAGCAACGAGTATATTTTGAGCTAAAGCTTCTTTACAAATTGCTTGAATGGGAAAATAATCTGGTAAATGTGCCCATAAGAATAAACCACCTTTGGGAACAGTCCATGTTACCGCTTCGGGAAAATAAGATTCTAATGCTTGTAACATCGCATTTCTAGACTGAAGGTTATGTGTTTGTAAGGGGTTGAGATGGCGCCGAAATTGTCCTGATGCAAGATATTCACTGACAATTGCTTGTGATACGGTAGAAACATGCATATCATGAAGTGCTTTTTGTTTGACTAATTCTCGGTAATGTTTACCTGTGACAACCATGTAACCGACTCGCAGTCCCGGCATTAGGGTTTTGGAGAAGGTGCTAATATATGTAACTAAGTTGTTATTGTCTAATGCTTTGATAGGCGCCGGAACTGCTTCAAAGTTTAATCCTTCATAAGCGTTATCTTCTAAAATCGGACATTCGTATTGTTGTGCTAGCTTGAGTAATTCTTGACGATGTGTTAGTGAAGTTGTAATGCCAGTAGGATTATGCAGAGTGCTGATAGTATAGATTAATTTGGGACGGTGACTTTTAAGGTATTGTTCGAGTAATTCTAAATTCATCCCTGCACCTGTCATGGGAATACCGATTACTTTGGCACCGATATTCTCTAAAATACTTAAGGCACCGTGATAAGTTGGTGTTTCGACAATTGCCCAATCACCACGTTGAAGGTAATAATTCATTGTCAATGATATACCTTGTTCGGAACCACTGGTAATAATGAGTTCTTCTGGTAGAACCTCCAAACCTTGTTGAAGTAGAATTTGGCAGATTTGTTGCCGTAGAATCAATTGCCCTTCAGGAAAATCATATCGAAATAGATTATCAAGTGGTTTAGCAAGCGCGCGTTTAGCAATTTTTTGCAGATTATCCACACCATGATTATGTGGAAACCCTGAACTAAAATCTATCATACCTCTTGTATGCTGTGCTTGCAGTGAAGCTATATATTGTTCAAAAAAAGAATTTCCCCCTTCGGAAATAATCACTTTTTGAGCAGGTGCAAAATGTGATTCTGTATAAGGTATATTACGTGAGCGTACTATTAAATCTGAAGTTACTGTACGATTAACAAAATATCCTGCACCTTGACGAGCATATATTAACCCATCAGCTTCTAAGTAACTATACGCTTGTATTATTGTTAATTTATTTACTCTAATGCGTTGAGATAGAGTGCGAATTGATGGTAACTTTTGTCCAGGTGTAAGTTTGCCTGATTTTATCAAGCGACTGAAGTGATTGTGAATTTGCTGATAAACTGGCTGCGAGGAATGACGGTTTAAAAGAATATTCACAAGCTTACCCCTTTCCATGAGTGGTGAGTAATTAAAGTTACTACAAGCAATATAAGTGATTTTTGATTATTTGAGTTGGTACAGTTATGCGAAATTAAACTAGAACAGTTGAGATTATTGTAACTGTGCCAGGTAAAACTAGCTGAATTTGTACCTTCTCGTCAAGCTGTGCTTGGTGCGAACCTAAAAGTAGGCACTTGACTTTAATATATATGAGGCTATGAAAATGAAGATTATAGATTCATTTTTCGCGCTGAAATCTAGTTTAAACAGCGTTTGGCAGAAATTGGTACTTATTTGTATAGAGAGTTCTGAGTTACAAGTTTGGTCAACTCGTACTCTTAACGGTGAAATATCTTGGCACGCTTACGACCCGACTACAAGACGTTCAGCTTGTTTCGGTTCAGAAGATGATATGCGCGCGTGGATTGAAAAACGATTGTATTTATAATGAAACAACTTCTTTCTCGTATTGATTCAGAGACGCTAGGGTTATTCTACGGTTTTCTGGGTGTATTAGGTTTTAGCCTCACTTTACCAGCAACCCGTGTTGCAGTCACAAATTTAGACCCTGTTTTTGTGGGACTTGGACGCGCGGTTGTTGCTAGTGTACTGGCAATGCTGGCACTATGGATAACTCGTCAACCTTTTCCACCACGTAAACTTTGGGTAAATATATTTGTTGTAGCAACAGGTGTAATTATTGGGTTTCCTTTATTATCTGCTTTGGCAATGCAACAATTACCAGCAGCACACGGCACCATTATTACTGGTTTAGTACCTTTAGCTACTGCTATCGTCGCGACTGTAAGAGTAGGTGAACGTCCTTCACTCAAGTTTTGGATTGCTAGCATAATAGGTAGTGTCACAATCGTTTTATTTGTTTTAATTTCAAGCGGTGGTAATATTCAAGGGGCACATATTTTACTTTTAGGCGCCGTTGTTACTGCCGCAATTGGATATGGTGAAGGTGGAAAACTTGCAACAATATTAGGAGGATGGCAGGTTATTAGCTGGGCATTGGTCTTTATTGCCCCTATTTTACTTGTTCCTGTAACGTTAAGTATTTTTCAACATGGGTTAATAGCTTCACCCAATGCTTGGATGTGTTTTGGATACGTAAGCATTATTAGTCAGTTTGTGGCATTTTTTGCTTGGTATGATGGAATGAGGGTTGCGGGTGTCGCGCGAGTTAGCCAAATACAGTTATTACAACCATTTTTAACAATTTTATTTTCAGCTTGGTTGCTTCGTGAACAAGTTACACCCCTAATGTTATTAGCTATCTGTATTGTAATTGCTTGCGTAATTTTAGGGAAACAAACTCTGGTAGTACGTCATCACATTAGCGAGTAATTATCCAGACAAAAGTCAGTATTAAATAATACTCTTTATTTCAGGCAATCTCGTATCTTTCTAGATTCTGTTCTACAAACTACGGGGGTTTTAAGCAAACGTACTGTAGTAATTATATGTAACGGACTTGATTTTCCATTTCATCAGCTGTTACGTGATTTAAAATAACCATTAAACGCTGTGCAATATCATTAGGTGAGCGACGGACAGCAAAAATTACACCATAATGCATTTGTTCTGTATCGAAGTAGGTTTGTATAAGTTCTTCAAAGTCTGTTCGGTTGTGTGTAATTAAAGTCCTTTGTTGACTAACAGCAAATGCAAGTTGTTCTTCATCACTTGCTCGAAGCTTTCCTGCATCTCTTGCCGTAATAGCATCAAAACCCCTTGCCTTTAACAAATCCGCAACTAGTACATTAACATCTTCATCAAGATATAAACGGATGAATACAGAACTCATAAGTCTTTTACCAAGGGATCAATCAACTCATCAGGGATTCGGTTTTGCTCAATATACTCGTTAATCTCATCTTGATGGTCGCTGTAGTAGCTTAATGCGTCAAATACCTGAGCTAATGTTAAATGAGGCATTCCTATTGGGATTTCTTCAGGGGAAATACCCAGGCGCCAAGTTTCAACAATTGCCCTTACAGGTGTACGGGTTTCTTTGATAATTGGCTCACTATTTAAAATGCCATCGTCTCTCACTATATATAGATGTTCTGTTGTTTGAACCATTAGTGCCTCGATATTATGAGAAAGACTATTGAGAACAATTATAACTTAATCAATCAATTGTTTACGTTTATGATAAAATGTTGTGAAAGCTATTACCAACATCATCAAAGCTGCTATACAAACTCCTTGCCATTTCCAAATGCTCCATGCGTAAGCACCTAGATATGAACCCACGGCACCGCCAAAAAAGTAAGATGATATATAAACTGCATTTAAACGACTGTGTAATTCTGTTGGCAGACTATATATTCTAGCTTGGTTTGCAATTTGGGTTGTTTGCACGCCTAAGTCTAATAAAATTACTCCTATTATCAACCCAATAATTCGATGTCCAAATGTCCAAAACAATATAAATGAAGTAGTTGTAGTTAAAAGACCAATTCCAACAACGCGCTTAGGACTGCTTCTATCTGCTAGTTTACCTACTAACGGCGCCGCAATTGCACTCACTACCGCAACTAAGCCAAATAAACCTACAACTTCACTACCATAATGGTAAGGTGGTTGTGCTAATAAAAATACTAGTGTACTCCAAAATGCACTAAAGGCGCCGAAAGACATTGCTCCAGAAAGTGAAGCTTGACGCAGTATCGGCTGTTTAGTTAGTTGAAATAAGGAAGCGATTAATTTTGGGTAGCTAGTTTGTAATTCTGAACGACTTTTTGGTAATGACTTAGATAAAATTACACCTGAAGCTAACATTAATATACTCGCAAGCCAGTACACCGCGCGCCAATTTAAACTTGCTGCAACAAAACCACTAACTGTACGCGCTAATAAAATACCAATGAACAAACCGCTCATTAAAATACCTACAACGTTTCCACGCTCATGAGGTTGTACTAGTTGAGCGGCGAGGGGTATCATTAACTGAGCAGCTATTGTAGTTATGCCTATTGCTAAACTTGTAATTTGCAGCCAAGTTATATTTGGCGATACTGCGAGTGCTGAAGCAGCAACCGCTGTCAAAAAAAACATCGTAATAATTAAGCGGCGCCGTTCTTTGCAGTCACCCAAAGGTACAATTAGAAGTATTCCCAACGCATAACCTATTTGGGTCAACATCGGAATTAACCCAACTGCATGACTTGAAGCTTGAAAATTTTCTTGTATAACTGCCAATAGTGGCTGGTTGTAATATAAATTAGCAGCTGCGGCACCGCTTGTTACAGCCATTATCGTAATTGTACGATTTTCTAAACGTGGCGCCTTAGTTGTGGCAGTTGCCTGGTTAAATTTATCTGAATTCATAAAGTTCCAATTTGTACCATAATCAATATCGGTGGTTTTGGGGCACTCCGCCTCATCCAAACGGCACCTTTGATAAATTTGATACAATTGGAACTAAGCTAAAAACTATTCCTCAACGTTAGTAACAAAATATTCATCTTGTATTGACTTGATGTGGCAATAGAAAACATGTTTCTCATTTTCTATACATTGACTCTCTGTTTCGGCGCCCCTATTATTGCCACTACCAACTCTAATATCCGCGCTTACAGTAACTATGTACTCACGTTCGCAATCATTGCGTTCAGAAACTTCAATACTGGTAATATCGCATGATAATGTTGTTGCCCAAGAATAACTATCGTCATCAGGTGGTGCTTCGCTAGCATTTGCGCTGGCGCCAACTGAGATATTCCAGTTATCCCAGTAATATATCCTGTCGCCAACCCGCGCGTGTTCTTCTAAAATATACGTCCGAGCAATAGCACAAAGCTGTTCGTTGCTTGGATTGTCCTTTGGAGGATGTTCGTTGGTAGAAACCGTAGATGCAGCCTTCATAACTCAAACAAGAGTAAGATTTTTTGTTATTTGCTACGTTACATTGCCATTGGTTATAAATAAAGAGGCCTTAATTTTAAATTTATAATTTCTCTCCGAAAATCTTTTTAATTCCCGACTTTGTAAGAAAAGTCGGGAATTAATTAACACACACTGCGCCCTGAAGTTACGTACAAAGGAGGTATGCAACTAAAATTTAGCCAGCCCAAGTTACCCATTTGTGGGATAATCCTGTTTGCGATTTTTCGGCACTCATTTCTGCTCCGCTAATAATGGCGCCAGTTAAGTCAGCACCAGTAATTTCAGCTTCGTATAAATTTGTGGCTGTTAAGTTCGCGTGAAATAAGTTGGCGCCACTCAAGTCAGTACCGCTTAGTTCAGCTTCGCTCATATTAGCGCGCGCTAAATTGACTAAAACTAAGCTAGCACTTCTCAAATCCGCCCCACTTAGATTTGTCGCTTCCATATTGGCATGAATCATGTCGGCGCCAATCAAGTTAGTTTCACTCAAGTTCGCACCACTCAAATTCGCGTTGTTAAGGTCTGCATCTGTTAGGTTTGCCCGACTCAAGTCACAACCGCTAAGATTTGCACGGTTAAAGTTGGCGCCACTCAAGTCAGCACAACTCAAATTTGCACCACTTAAATTGATATCACTAAGGTCTACTTGATGCAAAACAACTTGATTAAAATCCCGTTCTCCTGCCGCATATTGGCTCAGAAGCATATTTCTATCCATTAATATTGCCTCACTTGGGTCTACAGGTTTGTTTTTTTAAGAATAGCGAGTTACTTCCCCTCAAGCCACACAAAGAGCAACGATATAATTCGATTGCTTGTGGTTAACATAAATGTTGAAACTTGTATTCTTCATTGTGCAGGTGTTTTTCGATTTTATGAAATTTACTTAACATAAATATACGTTCCAAAGTTTTAGTAATTTATAGTTAGGTATTCACACTTAATCAGTCCAATTGTTTATTAACAAAAATTAATTTATATAAATTTATGAAAAGCTCTACTTATTTATATGTATGTATTCAAAAAGCGAAATGATTGACAACAAACGACCATACTATTAAATTAAAATATTCATCTATCTACAGCAAGATTGTTCAAAAGATAAGTAGTTTACTTGTGAGATAAAAAATAAATGTATATTATGATTTTCGCACTTTATTGTTAAAAATTTGTTGGGTGGCGCCACTTGGTACTACTTGTTAAGTCAACAGGTAGTACTGTTGATGGTTGGTAGCTCAAACCTTGGAATTTGGTACTACTGGTTTGGGTTAACAGGTAGTACCGTTAGATGAGAAAGGATGTTGTAACCGTAATAAAAGATTCGGTTTACCGAACCTGTAATTGTACAGTGTCAAAACACATCCTGTAGAATAACATTGGCAGCTTTTAGTACTTATATATTGTTTTGATATTTTTATTGATTATGCGTTCTGACTTAAGTAATATCACTGTAACTATGAGTTTATAATTTGTTTTTTTAGTGTTTGTTCGGATGATAGCTATTTCAACAAATGCTTAAATGGTTGTTCGGCAACCCAAAAGGTAAAATGTTCAGCCCATTTTTGTGTACGAGGATTATAAAGGGATGCAGTTTCTCCGAATAAAGGGTCACTCGCTTCGCTCAAATTCAAAATTTTGAATTGTTGGCACAATTAATTACCGAGCTTGTATTATGTAGTTTTTGAATTTTGATTCCCCCAACCCCCCGCGTGGAAGCAGGGCTGTTTCATTCCCTCTCAAATCGGATTTGTCAAGATGGTTAGCTATAAAAATCATAAGTATGGGTAGCAATGAAATAGACTTTTAAGCACATAAATATAAGTGTGATTGTTTATTTTATCGGCGCCTTGGTAGCAAAATTACCAATAAAGATTTGCGCGAAACCCTTGATTTTTCAAGATTTTTAGGGAACGAATCAGCCCTGCCGCGTGGAAGGGGGATTTAGGGGGATTTCTTCTGTACAAACACAATGACTCTGCTATCTGATTTAACGACTTGAATCCCATTTTTCAATACTATCATGGGAATTTTCCAGTAGGAGTGACCGCAGATAACTAATAACTTACTATTTTTATTTATTTCTTCTAACTCTAATCTTATAGATGTTTTGCCAAGTAAGTTATGCTGCGGGTAGTCGGGACCTTCGTGTAATACTAGAATATCCGGCGCCTGTTTGACTAGTTCTCTAATTTCGTGGATAAAGTCATTTTCACGGCGCCGAAATGGTTTACTTGGTCTTCCAATAATCCCAGAAACACCTGCTATATATAGCTCCCCGTTTTTTGCTATCTCACCATCAAGGTAGTAAATACCCTTGGTTTGTTTAAAAAGTTTAATATCTTCTTCCCCAGTGCCAAAACTGTCGTGGTTGCCCGCAACACCTGCAACCCATCTAAAACGGCGCCTGAAAGCGTGCCATACTTCGCGCACATCTCCTACCACTCCACTACGCTTATTGGTTTCAGCGTATAAATCGCCTGCTAGTATAACACCTGTATTTTTAAGTGACGGTATTTTTTTCTGTTCTGCCAAGTCTTCTAACTCTTCAAGGACAAGATGACCTACGAGTTGTTGATTTTTTGGGTCTATTCCTTGTAAGTCGCTGGTTACAATAATTGCATCTAAATGATTGGGTAGAACATCTACCTCCCCCACTAATATAGGTATATACTTCTCAACCAAGCTGACACCACCAGAGGCTACCGTTAAGTAGCGTACCTGATGAATCGGCTTGTTTGAGATTTCTAGGATGTACATTGGATATGATATTTACTTATAATTTACCGCATCCACTAAATATAGCCACACTTAATATTATTTCACATAATAGTATAGACAACGCTTACAGTAAGCTGTGCGCGTACTGTTGAACGTTGATTGTTTACTATAAATGATTATGAATTTTGAGTAAATATTCTTGGCAACGTAGAAAAAACCGGATAAACTGTTTTTAGAATATTCAGTACATAAGTTCGCTATTGTAAAGCTTACATAAAGCTACTGGCAAGCCTATTCGGTGTGCCATAATACTACTATGTACTACAATTAATTACAAGGGCGCCTGTCCTGCAATTTCCCATCCCTGCCGGTGCAATACTTCCCCAAGAGGAATTATATGGATAACATGCATCAAAATGGAGCGTTAGACAGCCAACAGCGTTATGCTGCTTTGGTTGAACAGTTAGATTTGATGATACGCGCGCGCTACCCTTTACTTTATTTAATATGTGTAGAGGAAGAACCTGTTGAAGAAGTATTGATGCAAGTGGCAAAGCGCGCGCAACCCCAAAGGCAAGTTTTGTTCTGGGATATTGTACGGGGTTGGAGTGATAATAATGCAGACAAAGGTTCTGTGATGGCAGCTTTGGCACGAATTGCTAAAGCTGATGCTCAAACGGCTACAATGTTTGTGTTGCGTGATTTACACCCGTTTATCAAAAATCCAACTACAGAAAAAAGTGCCCCTATAGTACGGGAGTTGCGGAATTTAACGCGGGAGTTAAAGCGCGCGCGTAAGACTATA
>NZ_JBXXZH010000078.1:0-36097 GCF_059640475.1 Calothrix sp. CBUCES-K 9914 | reverse complement strand
ACTGGGCGTTCGCTTATTTTTAGAACCAAAGGGGAATTGAAGCCTTGATGTAAAAGAAAAAAGGCTATTTCTAAGTAATTTATGAATTCATAGTAACATTTATGACTATCACAGAAGCCTCTGAGAAGCGGTTATTTAAGGCATAGGGGTAGCTTAAATCGTAAGATAGCTAAAAGCCCTATACTAAACACAAATGCCTGAATCGATTGATTAGTCTGGATTATAAGCCCAGTAAGCCTTAATTAAACCATGAAGTCAAAAATGAGCGAACGGGCAGTAAAAAAGCAGACAGTACCACGCCATAACCGATATATGCGATTGTCGATCCAGGTGCATTTCCAAATTCCAGGGATAGACTCACCATTGTGGCGGAAAGCAGAGGGAGCTCTTGAGATTAAAAAAGATATTTGGGTTGAATTAAATGATTTAGGATTAGTTCCTGGTACTTCAATGTTTATTCAAGGAACTAAAGTTACAAAGACTAAGGGATTTACAAGCTTCAACGTTGCTTGTAAATGAAAGCGTAAAATTTTAGGAGCGCAAACTTGCCGCATCTCGGTTTCCGTGGGCGGCAAAGTTTGTAAGAGAGTGGCGCCGAAAGAGGGATGGTTTATTTTAACTAGTTTTGATTCATTAGAATCAGCGATAGCAGCTTATAAAAAACGTTTTGATATAGCGGAAAGTTGGCGGTGTCGGCTTCCGTCCCGCCAAACTTTCCAAGACGAAGAGATGTTTAGAGATTTTAAAAAAGGAGGTTAGAACTTAGAAGATACTAACGTATCTGGACAACGCTTTATTTCTCTAGTTTTATTAATATCGATAGCATACACTGCTACTACAATTCAAGGGCAAGAAATTAAGCGTAAAGGAATTCAACAATACGTCTCTAGAGTTAAAGAGTATGGGCGTATAGAAAGAAGGCATAGTAGTTTTTACGTTGGCTTATATGGTCAAACTTGGGTCGATTTTAAACAATACTGTAATGAACTAGTAAATGAATTAATGAAATTAAATCTCAATAAACGGAAGTATTATCAACGAGGCATGAGAGCTATGAAGCTGATTGAATCTATGTTGTAGGCGCCTTTGTCACCCCTTCAGCAACTCCATTGGATCGTTTGATTGAAATGGTGGCTTACCTGTAAGTAATTCGTAAAAAGTTACACCCAAAGAATAAAAATCAGTTCGGTAGTCAATTCCCCGGTTCATTCGGCCTGTTTGTTCTGGGGAAATATAAGTAAGTGTCCCTTCCAAGACATTGGGATTGATGAGTGTTTGAGTTTCCCGTGGTAGTAAAGATGCAATACTAAAGTCGATTAATTTAACTTCTTTTGTTTCAGGATTAATTAAAATATTGGCGGGTTTAATATCTTTGTGAATAATCCGCTCTCGATACAATATATCTAAGGTATTACACAGTGTGATTGCTAGAACTAAAAACTCTTGTAGAGATTGCTGCCTTCCTTTGCCCGTCCATTCCTTTAAAGAAATTCCCCCAAAGTCTTCCATCACCAGCGCATAGCCATTTTGGTAAGGTTCTAGGCTGTAGGTTTGGATGATTAGGGGTGAGTTGAGATTTTTGGCAATAGTGTACTGATTACGAAACGATAAAAGTTCGCTGAAACTGGGATAAGGATTTTTCAGTAGTTTAATGACTACAGGCAATGAGTCAGTTTCTCGATACCCTCGATAAACCACCGTTCTGGAACCATTGTATAGTTGTTCATTAATGTGATAACCGGGAATAGTCATAAGAATACTAACCATATTGCGCTCATCCTAACAATTTCTGGATTTAGTATTCCCAGATATCGCAGGTCATTTACTAAAAACAGCCAAAATTTATACTGAAATTTAGAGGATAAGTTCTATACTCTTACTACGTATTGTAACTATACCATAACGTTGCCGTTTGGCGAGCTTATACTTATTCAAACATCTAAACATCTAACCCGGATTTCTCACAAGATTTGAGAAAATAGGGGTCAAAAACTGCCAAAATGTATATTGAACAAAAATTACGGCAGTTTGAAGTATGACCCAAATAAAAATGATTGTATGCCAGAACAGTACTGATATCAAAAATGGTGCGTCAAAGCACATAATTTTTCTTTTTGTTGAAGATTGTAATAGCTTTGACGCACCCTAATCGAATTAAAAACTTACGGCGCCTCGAAACTGTAATTTGACATTAATTATCTTGTATCATATATAATTGCAATACTTTAAACCTGTATTTATGTTTGTACAGCTGCGTGTTTTATCTAGTCGAGTAGATTAATTTTTAACAGTTATATAGTACTATGAAGTACTTGATTACCAACGCTTTTGCTCCAGGTGCCAGATTTTTAGTCCACCACAATAAAATTGTCTGTATTGTATCACCGAAACGCTCATACAACTTGTGTGCATAAAAATGTGAACCACGGTTCACATTTTTATGATGCTCAAAGGAAAACTTACTACATATTCTCTCATACGCACTAAAAATACAAAAATTCGTAGTCTGCCTGAATACTTTACTTAATCAAACCTATAATTACTCAAAACTAAAGAAGTATTGAGGCACCTTAAGAGGTTGTTTTGTGTCATGAGTCATGAACAAAGTATCTTAATCTTAAATAAACGCCTGAAAACAGAGATGCGGAGTTCACAGAGAGAGGAAAGTACAAATATCACATTTTATAGTAACTCATGATTTTGCAATAATATTTTTACTGTTGCTGTATACGAGTGATAAATTTCATACAGTTTCAAATTTTACTTTTGTAAGAACACAGTAAACAATATGCCATGTAGGCGCCTCAATAACTTATAATTACTTTTTAAATAACTTCCGTACATCAAGCAAACTACCATACCTATAAAATTCACCTAAAATCGAGTTAATTAAATTAAGCCAATTTGGTTTAAACTTGTATACGCTCACCAATATCATCTTAAATCAGGCGCCTTGTTTTATGTTTTACTCTAGACTAACTCAACTCACTCTTCTCTTCTCAACAATCCTAGTACAATTACCATAACTCCTACATTTAGTCAATAAAATTTGTATAAAATAGAGATAAAACGTTACTAAAACAAGTAAGTAAGAAGTAAGAAAATGAAATTAGTAGAGAGGCTGGAAGTATTGCTATGAAAGGAAAAGGGGGAGTAAGAACGCGCAGGTCTCTTGCCCAGCATTGGCTCAAAAGTGAAAGTGCTTTGGATGACATAGTACGCACGGCAGCGTGTACCAAGGATGACAGGGTTTTAGAGATAGGACCTGGAACCGGGGTTCTGACACGCAGAATTTTACCCCTGGTAGAGGCTTTGATTTCTGTGGAAATCGATAAGGATTTGTGTAAGATGTTGGTAAAAGAGTTTGGGAAGAGGGAGAATTTTTTACTGTTGCAAGGTGATTTTTTAGAGTTGGATGTAGAATCTCAGCTTGAAAATTTTGAAAAGTTTCTTCCGCAGAATAAAGTAGTAGCCAACATTCCGTATAATATTACTGGACCAATTATTGAGAAGTTATTAGGGACAATTGCTAATCCGAATGTGAGACCGTATGAGTCGATTGTGTTATTGATACAGAAAGAGGTAGCTGAAAGGATTGTTGCAAAACCTGGTGGTCGAGTTTTCGGCGCCTTAACAGTGCGTGTACAATATTTGGCAGAGTGCGAATATATTTGTACAGTTCCAGCTAAAGCTTTTCATCCGGTGCCGAAAGTAGATTCTGCTGTAGTAAGATTAATACCACGTCAATTGGAGAATCAAGCTTCAGAACCTAAATTTTTAGAGACTATAGTAAAATTAGGATTCAGTGCAAAGCGAAAGATGTTACGGAATAATTTGCAAAGCATTATTGAACGGGATGAGTTGACTACTATCTTGGAAGGATTAAATGTAAACCCTGCTGCGCGCGGAGAAGATATTAGTGTTGAACAATGGGTACAGTTGAGTAATAAATTAAAAGAAATTAAGCAGAATGACGGGTTAGAAAATAATTTGTTAGAATAAAAACAATATAAAATTGCTTTCGCTAAAAAATGAGCCAATCCCATAATGACATGATGCAAAGTATTTATTTGACAGAACACCTTGCACTTATCTTAAAAAACTGAACTTCAGGACATAGAACAAAATGTGAACCACGGTTCACATTTACATTTCTTCAACTTCTAGCTCTTCTCCCACAGCCTAATTTTAATCTAACATCTCCAGGTTTGTGATTGCGTGAGATTAAGGCAGGTTAAGAAATTTAGCAAGTTGGCGCCTCTACCAGCACCCCAAAAGTTAATCAATTTGTAATAACACGAACAAATTAATTTAGGTAAGCATCTTATGTGAAGGCGCTTAAACGAGTATTAAAAAGTCATAGCAACAAACAGTAGTATTATTAGTTATGATTCAAGTAGAATTTTTAAATAATAACTTTTCAGGTAATAATGACAACAAAAACAATTTATTATCATGGTGACGTAAACCTACCTGAAGAATTAGTACAAGTAAAGCACAGCCCTTAAATATACCAGGTAGAGAAGGTGGACTTAAAAAATATTACGAACCCCATGATGATACTGTTGGTTATCCATCCTATCCAAATGAAGCTCATGGAGAATATAAAGTTTTCAATGCACTGACTCAAGCACTCTTAGAATATGAGTTAAAATTAAATGTAGAAGGTATACTATATCTTTATACTGAAAGAAATATGTGTCCAGGCTGCATAATTACCTGTGAGCAAGATTTTAAGGGTAAATTTCCGAACATTAAAATAATTGTTTTTTCTGATATACCTTACCAAAGTAAGTAATTTATCTTTAGAGTCAAAGAGAGGTGGACAAGAAATATTTAAAAATACGAATTTAAATAAATATTAATTGTAAAAGGATTAAAAAATGAAATCATCTACTGGTTACTATAGAGAATTAAAATTACCTCAAGAGTGTCAGCTTCCAAATAATTTACTTGACAAAATACATGAAGTTTGGGGTAGAAAATATTATGACTTATATGATGATGGAGGTAAATGCAACGTAGAAGAAGCATTTGAAGAAATTTTGCAAACTTTTGGAATGCCAATCAATACTATTGAACATCAAAGATATGTATATATGGCACTAGGAATATCACTTGCAGTTCAACCAACATTAAAACATTACTTTCCTGAAGATATTAGACCAAATACAATTATAGAAAAGGTTAATGATTGGATAGAAAAATATGTTGAAGTGCCTGATGATTTTGCAGATACTTTATTTCCAGATATAAATGAAGGAGGTATGTATCAAGCAGCGGACGAAGCGTATAACATTTTTTACGGGTTAGTAAGAAGTTTAAATAAAGAATTTGCCTATGAAGCAGTTATCGATATTTTGTACGATGCTATTACAGGCGATGCAATTTCTCCTTTTACAACAGCGAAGAGAGATTTATTTAATTGGTGGATAATAGATGTTGTTCCAAGAGCATACTGCTTAAAGCTTCCATCTAGTTTATACCCACGAGCAAAATAAATCAATTCAGTAAATCATCAACAGCTATACAAAAACCTAATAAAACTTTTTGTGTGCGAATTGTTTCACCAGAAGAGAAAATTAACCGAGAATTTTTAGTAACAATAATAATCCAACGGTTTTCAGGATAGACTAACCAAACCTCCTCACCACCAGATTGTAAATACTCGGCACTTTTTGCAATAACTTCTTCAGCATAATCAGTAGGAGAGACAATTTCAGCACTGAGAGGAAAACTTTGGGGAAGGACTTTTTGATTTCCGTATTGAGAAACTAAATTGGGACTTAGGTAAGCAACATCAGGGCGCCGACCTTGTATATTAGTAAGACAAGGGGCATCCGTATAAACTTTTCCTCCTAGTCCACTAGAATCTTTATAGTTACCCCAGTGACGAGATAAGTCAGATTGAACTTGACCATGTTTAAGCGTCATGCCATTTTTCTCTATTAATTCCCCGTTAACCCATTCTGTCTCATCGAGAGGATTTTGCGTCCAATCTTCCAAAGAGAAATTTTTTAGGCTTTCTGAGACGACAGCGACGTTTACCATTGAATTGTCCCGGACGGTGCTTGTTTAAAGTATAGCAGAATTAATGTAAAGATCACTTCCGCCAAATAGTGAGAGGTTAATAGCGGGATGTTAAATTAAAAGATATGTGGAGGTTTTTACTATGACTTAAACTGTGACTAAAAAGTTTCGTAGCATCACGCACCTAGATTAATACAATAAGTACAAAAAAATTAAGCTTATTAGCATAATAAAGAAATAATTGGTTATTCTATCTTCACTTATCGTATAGAATTGTTTATTACAACCCTCTTTTGTCACTCTCGTAAAACAATAATCTTGGTCAAAAATTGAAAGTTCAGACTAGTCTAAGTTTGAGGTTTTATTTCCTAATAATAACTAAAAATAGCAGCTAAAACGGTAAAATTAAAACCTTATAAAAGCTTGGTAATAGGTTTTAGATTTTCACATTATCAATACCAAAATAATTGAAATATCAAACTAGATGTTTAGACATTTAAATGTTTAGATGTATTTTTAGTTAAACAGCAAAAATAATAGCGCCTTGGTTAATCTTAGATATGGTATAATGAGAAATAAATCTGGCTCACTAAGCTCGCGAAAAGGGTAAAGGGAAAAAGAGAAAGAGTGTAAAGGGTTAAACAGTCCTCGCCGCACCACCACCCGAAACCCGAGGGAGTAAGTGACGTTGCCGGGATGGAACCAGTTGCGAGAAGCAGAACGGCAGCTATGCGGACTGTTGAGCCACGCACCACCGCGCAGCAGCTTTAGGCTAGAATCATTTGTTATCCAGGCACCCCAGAGTAATTTTCATGCCAGTCATCAGAACACCATTCCCAAACATTACCATGAGTATCGTATAAACCAAAGGCATTGGGAGGAAAAATTCCTACAGAGGTAGTTTTTTCTCTATACTCACCTTTAGGGGCATCTGAATACTGACCATGAAAATTCACTATTTTAGTTGTAATAGTTTCACCAAAATGGAACGGTGTAGTAGTTCCAGCTCGGCAAGCGTATTCCCATTCAGCTTCGCTTGGCAATCTATAGTTACACCCGCTAAATTTAGAAAGTCGCTCACAAAACTCTAGCTTGGAGAAGACCCTGAATTAATATAAAGTTTCTTACATCAATAATGAAAGGCGCCTTTTGCGGGAGCATTCAATCCTTATTGATAATGGGTCGTGATGCACGGTTGAATAGCTGACTGATTTTGAGTTAATGGGGCGTGAACGACTGTATAGTTAAGGAAAAAACAATTATTGTTCAGCTAACTTCGACAACTTCGGCACAAACTTGATTCGAGATCAGTTGTAACTGAAAGACAACAGTAGCAAAGATTAAGATAATCCGTATGACCATCTAAAATTTCTCCAGGGTTGCAGTCATAGCGTCTAGAGGCAATTTTAACGATTTGGGTAATGACTTGCTGAGATTTTTTCAGTCCAATGATATTTAACACCAGATAATGCGTGACAAAATTACTGTCACGCACCCAGCTTAAATTTCTGGCAAGTTATCAGGGTCTATACCTTGAGAGCGTAAGTAATCAGCCAATCTTTGTTTTTGTTGGCGTTCTTGCTCAAGCTTTTCAACTGCCCAAGGTAGTAAATTACCAGAAGAGTCCCACCAACGTAACCAGTAGCCTGTTCTTCCTTCTTTGCTTCCTCGCCATGTTCCCAAGAATAACCCCATTGAAGCTATCCAATGGCGCCCATTCTCATCTGGCATTTCTAGGTTATAACGTCCGTTTTCCAGCTTATAAAATTCTAATAGCCCTGCCTCTGGCTCAAAAACTACGTAAACTGGAACTTGTAAGATTTGCTCGTAAAAAAACCATTTACCTGGTGGATAAGTTGGTTTTGCCGAATACTCATCACCTTTCATGTTCGTCTCTATATTATCATTGGATAAAAATTCCATTACAACCGCAGGAGTATTACCCTCTAAATTAGGAGTATAACTTTTGCGACTGCCTAAGACCTGATTAACACGGTCAACAAAAACCCAGTCAGGCGCCTTTGCAACAAATTCGCTATTTAAAGTTGCACAAACAGCAAAATTAGAGGCAATTAACATAGTTGGTAAAATATACCCAGCAATTTCTAAAATTTCACGTAAAGCACCAGCTAATAACGGATGTCCTGTATTTTCCACCGGGTCGTCCTTTAGTTTGAAGTCATCAGGCAAGGGTTCCCAAGTAACGACTGTTTCAAATGATTTGGGTGCAATAAGTTGAGTTACCATTGTTTATCCCCATATAAATAATTTTGTCTTTATTTTACCTATGCCTAAATATGGTATCAGCTTGGGGATATTTGTACTATTTTAGTATGGAAACAGGTAATTGAGCCATATCTATCTTTTTGTGGCATGGTAAAGTCCCTCATTAGAAACAGGTACTAATGTTTTCTTGCTTAGGTAGAATAATACTACAAAACATTTTTACTAGCTTCAACTCAGTGTGACAGATTTCTTATTGTCACACAGATAGGATTTAGATGTTTAGACAGTATCGCAATAATTACGTTCTTTGTGTTAAGAGTGGTAACTATCTTTACCAGATAAGCACAGAGAACACGATTAAAGTAATTAGGACAGATATCCTAATTTATTCACTAGGTCGCGCGTCAACCTGTGTTGTGCGAGTAAAATAAAATGTAAATGTTGAAACACCTAGATGTTTAAAAAACCTGGTTTCTACGTAAAGAGCAATGAAAACATAGATAAGCGAGAAATGGCAAAACTAAAAATACAAATTCGTCATATTAGTAAGGGAAACTTTTTATATAGAGAGATGTTATGATTCCATTTAGCACTTCACCGGAACAAAAAATTAGAGTATATGAAGCGGCAGCTTCAACAAGGGGGGTGTTTACTTTGTCGCTACTGGCTACCAAAAAATTACATAAACTTGGTGTTTTTTTATACATAAAAAACCTTATGAAATTGCTATTTTTGTATTTAATTCGGTTTTATGGAATAAAAAGTAGTGAAAACCGAACTTACTCGTGCTGAAAGTTTAGCCGCTAAACTGCATTAGCTCGGAGAAGACCCTGAATTAATATAAAGTTTCTTACATCAATAATGAAAGGTACAGCACGGATAAAATAACTATCCAGTTAAAAAAGCCTGAAAAGCTTACGAAAAAAATATAAAAGTATAGTATGTGATGAAGGCACCTTCAGCACATGCGCCATAATGTGAACCACGGTTCACATTTACATTTCTTCAACTGCCAAAGATTCACTTGTTTAGTACGAAAACAAACTTTATGTGGCAATAAGCTATGGATACAGTTGAGTAATGAAGTAGGGTGTGTGATGCCATGAAAAAACTTGAACGTAGCGATAAAACTGGTAGCGTCACGCACCAAATATTTTACATCCAGAAAATAAGTCATTTTAGAGTTTGATAAATTATCAAACGATTTAGCACTAACACAAACAATATAGATTAAGCAAGATATGCTGGCGCCTCTATCGGAACTTTAAAAATAAGCGATTTAGAACTAATACAAACTAATTAGATAAAATGCAGTATGTTGAGTAGAGGTGGTTTCGGCACAGTTTTGTCAATACAAAGCTTGTCAAATCAATATACTCATGTATAAAAAATATAGCCATTGTTTATACTCGCCCTGTAAAAAAGCGCTTATTTTGCGTTAAATACTTAGACTAAAATAATAAATGTAATTATAAATACATAAATTAATCTTTATAGGGTATTAGATTGTTGAGTGATGGGTATTATTATGATACATTCCGTACCATTGCCTGGAGCCGATAAACATTCTAACTGACCATGATGCTTCTCTGTAATGATTTTATACTGACGCAAACTATTTATTTGAGATAACACCTTTTAGCCATCTCAAAAAACTATTCGTTTTATAAGACACAAACTATATAAAATTTGGCGTAGTATGCAATGAAAGCCGTCTTCACAAAAAACTTAACTTCAGTTTTTTGGCATTAATGTATCTGCAATAGATAATGTATAATGTATGGGTGGATATATAAATCTTGTTTCATTATTTTCCTGTTTTCTCAGTTTATAAAACTCTTGAGTTTGCTCCTCATTAGCTTGTAATAGCTGCTCACCAGTTTAAAAAAAAGGAACCTGGTTGTGGAAATTTATAAATGTTTTAGAACACCTAAAGGTTACACATTTTATGTTGAAACTTTGCATTAGTTTGTACAGAGAACAAGACTACTGAATGATGTGATAATTTTATTTCAAATTCTTCATTACTGAGTTTATCTTTTATTTTTAATTTTCTTAATTGCAATTCAGTTAAAGCATTTGGGTTTTCATAACAAGTAAAAAGCGCAATATAGGAATGTGGGTCTAAATCTAATGCTTGGTCTGAATGATAACCCATTTTACAATATTTACTATCATACACTTCAATTAATACATTATTAAAATGTATTGTTTCTTGCTCCGACGTTACATTATTATTTATGAATTTAATAATATGCTGATGTATTGACTTAAAATAGCCCGCTGGTATGGTATATTTGGTTGTTGTTCTTAATATTGGTATACCATGTTCGTTTTCTTGCACTAAATGATTGCCATATCTGCCACTACCCACTGCTTCAAATTGCGCTGAATTATATAATTCACTAAATGTATTACCCTGCAATTGTAGAGTAATAAGTTGAAAATCCTTGGTATTCATTACTTATAATTTAAATCATTAACTAACAATTAGGTTTTAAATAATCTCCTGTATTCATACTAAAATGAACCTTGCCATACTCAATTTCATTTCCAGTTTTATTTTCTTTAACATAAGAATTTTTTAAGTTTTCAAATGGTACATCGGTGATTTGTTCAAGAGGCAAGTATTGTCCATTTTCTTTTATAAATGTTTGATTATTGATATATTTAGCCTCAAGGTTAGAGCAACGCACTACATACCCCAATCTTGTGGGTATTTTATCTACACTCAAAACTGATGGTTTAATTTCATGCGTAATCTATTGGTAGATAGTGGTATTATAAATACTGAATTCGGATACAAAACCACAGTAAACTCTTTTGCTTTAGTTTCATCATTCACGTCCTCTTTTAGTTTAAACTCTAGCCTTGTTAGTACACTGACGTTATTAATGCATAAGTCAAATATATCTGTAGTACTAGGTTTGAAATTCGCTACATTTAAATCATTATAAAAGGTACAGAATGCTATAAGTCCATGTTTAGGCATATCTTTTGTTTTATCTGAATGTGCCTTTATCTTAGCCTTCTTCTCTTTCGTTGTTTCATCGCTTTTTACTTTATTTTCATATATCTGTGCCAATACGTGATTTAATTTTATATCATGCTCAAAGATAAATGGTAACTCAGTATTTATTTTAGATATTATTGCATAATCAGTAGCACGAAAATTATCGGTAGATCCTTTAAAATTACTAGAGCAACGTAATAAATTGAAATGTAGCACTTCTTCGTTTGTACATCCCTCTTCTTTGGTTATTTCAGATAAATAAATACCTTTTCTAAAGGCAATACCTCCTTTATTAGATTCAGTTAATTCTTGAAATTGATGCTCAGATTTTATTTTATAAAAATAATCAGTCTCCTTAAATAAATGCCTATAATACACACCAGCTTGGTGTATTAAAATAGGTACATCACCTAATGAAATCTCTGTAAAATTTATACCGAGGTTAGTAATGGCGTTTATGGAGCATTCTTTAATAACAAATATAGGCAGGTTACAATCTTCTATTTCCGAGATATCACCACATGCAAAAATCCTTATTTCAGATATGTTTGTAGGCAACTCTGCTAGTGTATTTATTATTTGTCCGCAAAAATTTTCTTGAAGATACTTTATGTTCGTATCTAAAAAGTTATTATCTATTAGAAGTAAATAGTTCTTGTGTTTTATTATCTTATTTTCGTGATGTGTCATACATTTTTTACTTTTTTATTTAATAAGATAAACAGATAAAATTGGCGCCATTCCAGCTGGCTTGGACATTTACCATCACTGCAACAAGGTGCCAACCCTATTATAGTGGGAAAAAACAACAGTTATTATTTGGACAAAGGCACCAACAATCACTTTCGTTGTCAATAACCAATGGTGCCATACTTTTATTATACAGTATTGTTCAAAGGAGAGATTGGAGAAACCCTTGGTTGGAATGGTTGGCACAGTTCTGGGACTGCGATTTTCTGCTTGACTATGAAGAGGAAGAAGACGCAGAGAACAGTAATGGACGACAAAAGAAAAAACCTTGGCACCTTCGTTGGGGTGAGGAAACCCACGATGAGGTTTTAGCACGGTTGCTAGATTTGAATCAACAGCGCGCGGAAGCAGAAACTTTAGGAGGGAAGGTTGCAGATAAAAGCAAAGGAAAAGGAAATACTAAAAATACAGCTAAAAAAGGAGGGACACGAAAGAAAGAAGCAGATGCTAGTATTCCCGGTTTGCAAGTTACCTAAATATGTTGATATTTTTTCATGGTGCCGTACATTCTACGGTTTTTATGTGCTGCATAAGATTGAGATTGAAAAGGCGCCGGAAATATAGAGGTTCCCGCTCTAATGAAGTACACAAGGGCGGGCAAGGATGCCTGCTCCACAATAAATACATTATTTTATAGTGTTGCTACAATTAGGCTTTGTATAGCAACGTCATACACGCAATATGCTATTTATCACTGATGACATAATTACTGAAATCACTCAACGTATCGTAAACGAACTAAATCCTGAAGAAATTATCTTGTTTGGTTCCTATGCTTGGGGAAACCCACATAAATATAGCGACCTTGATTTATGTGTAATTGTACCAGACAATATTATATATAGGATAAACCTTTTTTCTTTCTTTTCTTTCTTCCTTTGCGCCCTTTGCGTCCTTTGCGGTTCGTTATATTGATTTAATTTTGACAGATAATTTATAAATGCCGTAATCTTCGTTGGTGCGTGGCGCCATCAACCTTATTATTACACCGATATTTATTCGTGGCGCCACACACCCTACTTGAAACTTGATTTTTAGAAAATGTGTAAATGTTTTTCGACTTCTCACCCTCGACCAACTTGGAACAACAGCAAAATCCTGGTAAATTGGGAACTTGGCCTTTTGAAATTGGGCTATGGGTGGGACAAGCAGCGACACCCAACCGCATGGGTAAAAAAGACGATGGAGATGATAATAGTGCTAGAAAATGCACGCTTGATTTTCAAAAAAATGACCGTAACCCTTCACCCATACCTTTAGAAAAATGTCCTTGGTGCGATACAGAATTTACTCCCAACTCATTTCAATTAGTTCCTTCTGACCAACCAATAGATTTACATATATGTTGTAGCAACCGTCGCTGTAATTTTTCTGGTAGCAGAAATAAGCATTTACCCATTGTCACCGTAGACGAACCAATTTATCATCGTTTACCCTGCTTTATTATCGCCACAGTTGATAAATTCGCCAGTTTACCTTGGGTTGGTGAAACGGGCGCCTTATTCGGAAAAGTATTAATATACAAAATGCACCACAATAAGAGATACTTCCCAGTCAAAAAAAGATATGCAATTCTAGAATGGTAATGAATATCAGTTTTTACCCAACCCAAGGAACATTAAGAAAAACCCACTCCTACAACCCATACACCACGACGTTATTCAGGGTTCCCAATAATTGTAAACACACCAGGGTGTTTTTCCTTGGTTTTCAACATCGCTTAGTGCAGAGCGCACACTTTATCGGGAGTTTTCTCCAATACTTGGTATAAATAGTCAGATAGTACTATGAAGCGGGTAAAATCAGTAAAAACGAATTAGACTAGAAATAATAATTTTAAACAAAACAAAACGTGGGAGAATGGAACAAATCAACTGTAAGGTTGAAGCAGTTTGGGATTCTGAGGCTTCAGTATGGGTAGCAACCAGTGAAGATGTACCAGGATTAGTAACAGAAGCTTCAACAATTGAAACTCTTACACAGAAGCTTCGAGAAATGATTCCAGAACTTATCGTTTTGAATTCTATTGTGCCTCCTGACTATGTGGGTTTAATCACTTTTGAGCTAGTTAGCCATCGGCAAGAGTTAATTAAGGTGGCTTAATTATATGGGTGTGTCATTTACTCCTGATTTGAAAAAAATTCTTTCAGATGCAGGTTGCTATTTTGAACAATAAATTCTCTTAGGTTTCAATTTTTGATAAGTAAGTTAGCAATATCAAATAATTGTTGCATTGTGCCTCGATAGCCAATTTTGGTAGAATGAGCATTACCCAATCGGTCAAAAATAGGGATTCCTTGACGATATAAAGGTATGTTTAAACGTCTAGCAATAACTTCTGCATGTGAGTTGGCAATTAGTAAATCTGAAGTAGCTGCAAGTTGTTCAAAATCTTCTAAGTCACCAATGGTGATGCTAGAAACCGGAAGTTTTTCTAATAATGGAGAGCGTGCGGTTGTTACTGCTGCATGGATGGATGCTCCCATTGATTGTAAAAAATCAATAGTTAACCATAGTAAATCTGGTTCGAGTGCTACAGCAACTCGTTTACAGCTAAAATATAGGTGAGTGGAAAGCATTGCGTGTTGTAACTGGCGCCGTTGACGGTGGTATTTATTTGGTACTTTTGAACCACTGATTTCTGTTAATGCGTATAAAAATCTATCTGTAGCTTGAAGTCCTGTAAGTTCGTTAAAAACATCGTAGGGAATTCTAAATTTCTGTTGTAAAATTCTAGCACTAGGTCGCATACTTTCACCTAACGCTAAGGTAAAAGTAGAATTACCAAGTGAGCGCAGTTGTTCTAAGGTAGTTCCGCTATTGGTTACAGCACTGTTAAAATTATCAAATTCCGCATCTAGCAAACCAGAAAGGTCAGGTAGTACAATTGGGTTTAAGCCGAAAGCAAAACACATTTCTTTAATTTCTTGTACGTCTCCAGGTGTAAAAGCAGAACTAGCTAAAATCGTTACCTGCTTTTCATCTCGTTTCTCTTTTTGATAAGGAATTTCTTTAACAATAGTCTCTACTGTCGCGGCAAACCCATCTTGTAATGTACCTTTAAAATCTGGTGTTGAAACTAACACAATTGGTAAGTTATTTAATTGTGGCAGAGAGAAGCGAATTTCTTTTAAAAAACGCCCCATATCATCACCTCTAGTTTCCGTTAGTCCAGTGGTACACAAACCAAGAATTTCTGGTTTATGTCTTTGCACTAACGTTAGAATTGCTTGTATAATGCTTTCCTCACCACCCAAGACAGTCACAACTTCTGTCATGGCTGTTGTAGAGAGAGGAATTATTTCACGAAAATGATTGCTTAAAGGAGTTTTAGCAAAGGCACTACATCCAGGTGAACCATGTAATACTGGCATTATTCCCGCAAACCCCATAAATGCTAAGGTGGCGCCTACTGCTTGACTATGTTTGAGAGGGTTAACTGCTACCGATGTACTTGTAATGCTAATAATTGCCATAATTTTAAAGAACTATTTAAGATTTCCTTTAAGATTTCCACAGTGCTGGCTGACGCATTTGGTGCCAAACAGGACTGTTAAACGCTGCATACAATTCTTGTGCTACTTTTGAAATTCCTGCATAACCCGCATAAATATGATGGTTGTGTTGATGAATGTCTAGAAAAGGTATTTGTGCCACCATTGCCGTATATTGATAACGCGCGCTAGTAATTAACATATCTGCTGTATGTTCTTTGATAATTTCGGTAATTTTACTTGAATCTCCTAACTCTATAACAATGGGATTTAGACCTAGTATTTTTTGAATTTTAATTTGACATTCTTGACTGATTTTTTGTGATATAATTGGAATAATATCTATATCCAAGCTAACTGCTACAGATAATATAGCCCAACTCTTAGCATTGATAATATCAAGAATCATTAGTTTGTTTTTAAATTGCTCACGATAGAAATCAAGTTGATAATTTAAAATATTATTTTCTTCAGCAATTAACTCTTCTATTAGCTCTAAATTCTTGTTTAGATTAGCCGCAATGCTTCGCAAACAATTATTTATATCTTCAAGACTATAAAAAGATTCTTCTAGATAAGGAATACCAAAGCGCTTCTCCATTTTTTTCGACATTTTCAGCAACGCTTTGGAAGAAATAACCACGTTGATCTTGGCACGATGAGCATAGCAAAGTTCTTCGTAGTGTGTGTTGCCTGCAATTTTGGCTAAAACTCGAATTCCCACTTTTTCCAATAATGACTCGATATAATCAATGGCGCCATCATCGTTATCACCAATCAAGTTAATATCATACTCTGTAATCAATTCAGGTTCAGCAGTACCGATAACGTGTTCGAGTAAAACATCAGTAGCTAGACGAGTACCTAACTTTTTATTACCAATAAAACCTGGTGAATCTACAGGGATAACTGGAATTAGTAATTGCTCAGTAGCATCTTGACAAGTACCATTGATATCATCACCAATCATTGCAGAAACACAGGTAGAATAAACAAATATTGCAGTTGGCTTGTAACGACGATGTACTTCAATTATAGCTTTATATAACTTTTTGGCGCCACCAAAAATAATATCGCTTTCTTCCATATCGGTAGTAAAGCGAATTCTGTGTATATAATTAATAGAATTGTTATTTCCTAAAAAAGTGCCAACACACCCGGTTGGACCGTGGACTAAATGAGCAGCATCAGCAATTAATACTAGAACACTCATGGCGCCATCAAAAGCACAGTCTTCTTGAACATCAAGCTGTATGGGCGATTTATGCGCGTTAAAAAGTTCATTAATTATTTCTTGATTAGTGTTCATTTGTGTTGTAATATTAGAGAATTTTAGATGAGTATGCTGATTGCTTTAGTGAAAAAAATGAGGATGATAAAAAACTATTTACCACCCTCATATGAAGTAACCAATTACAGGAGAATACGAAAAACTAAATTAGTATTTCGCTGTTTAAATATTTGTTAGTACAATATAATTAGCCTATTAATCAACTATAATTTCACCTCCTGTTTTTTGAATAATATTTAGTAGGGTGGCCGAAGCCACCTTACAGCTACTTATTTATTTTTTCTCACCAGCAACTATTTCAACGTTGCCTTTTTTCAGCGCTTCAAGAGCTTCACCTTCAGCATCTTCTTGTTTTTTCTCGTTGTCTGCTTGAGCAGCAGTGACACCAACAAGTTTAGCTGCATTTTCTTCGCTTTCAAGAATACCAAATTCAATTAGCAACTCCTCTAGCTCATCCATCTCAATTGGTGTAGGAATAGCAAGATTTGTATTGTTGATAATCTTGTCTGCTAATGTGCGATATTCATTCGCTTGGTTGCTATCTGGTGCGTACTCGTTGACAGTCATCCGTCGCAGTTCTGCGTGTTGCACAATGTTATCGCGCGGGACGAAGTGAATCATTTGAGTGCTAAGGCGGGTTGCTAATGTGGTAATTAGTTCGTCTTCCCGGTCTGTTTTGCGGCTATTACAAATTAGACCCCCCAAGCGCACACCACCAGTATGAGCGTATTTAAGAACTCCACGAGCAATGTTGTTAGCAGCAAACATTGCCATCATTTCACCTGATGTAACGATGTAAATCTCTTGCGCTTTCCCCTCACGTATTGGCATAGCGAAGCCACCACAAACTACGTCACCGAGTACGTCGTAAGATACAAAGTCTACATCTTGGTAGGCGCCGTTTTCTTCTAAGAAGTTAATCGCGGTGATAATACCGCGACCAGCACAACCCACACCAGGCTCAGGACCACCAGATTCTACGCACTTGATACCTCGGAAACCTTCAATAACTACTTCTTCGAGTTCTAGGTCTTCAACGGCGCCTCGTTCAGCAGCTAAGTGCAACACGGTAGTTTGAGCTTTGGTGTGAAGAATTAATCGTGTCGAATCTGCTTTTGGGTCGCATCCGACAATCAAAATGCGTTGTCCAACTTCTGCCATTGCTGCGAGAGTATTTTGAGAAGTGGTAGATTTACCAATACCACCTTTACCGTAGAAAGCAATTTGTCTGATTTTATCGTCTGACATGACTATTTCTCCTAGAATTGTTTGGGTTGATTTGTGTAAGTACGATTTGCATGTAGTACGGTAACTGGTGGCGCCCGTTCCACATCATTTAGTAAGTGTTCGTCACACATAATTTAAGTTGTTAGAAATTTTTTACTGCTACAAAGTTAATTGAAGTAGCAGTCAGGCTGGTTTATCTTGAAAAGTAACAGAAGCGTTTAACAGATTTACCAGATTTACCAACCTTTGACTAGTTTTAGAGCAAGCACAGCACACCCAAAGCTAAAAGATTTGCTGTTTATGATTCTCGCTCTGGTTAAAAGCTGTCCTTATTAATAAGATAATTTGCTGCTCTCAACCTTTCTAAGACAAGCATAACATACACATTGCTGAAATTTTTGCGTTTCTGAAAAAAATATTAAATCAATAATTTTGTCAAGTCATTATTTTATCACTTAACTTATTACTTATTGCCAACTTGGTTGGTAGTCCATCACTAATTCCGAAAAAATACATACGTGTATTTGTTAGAATAAAACATGTGTTAATCGAAATGTTATATAAAAACTTTTATTTAGTTTTTGTTAGTATTCGCTCAAACAAAAAATATACAAAAACTATGATGAATTGTTTGACTTGATGATGGTTTGTTTAGATAAAAAATAAGACCGAATATGTTCGGTCTCTACAATCATGTAAAATTTTCTTGTCAAATATAATATTATTAATGATTGTTCAGTTATTTCGGGTGTGGTATAGACTAAATACTTGCTACCACTTCTCCCAAAGAGCTAGTATCATAACCACCAAGGATTTCTAACTGAGATTTTACAAAGCGGTGTCCTAAAGTACTGAGCAACTGCTGGACTGGCGCCTCTTCAAGATACTCTTTAATAATTACCAAGTCGTACCGTGAGGAATGTAGGGGCACAAATCCCAACCCGAACATCTTAGCTACCGAAGCTGTACTAATACCAGCATCTGCAGTTCCCGAAATAACAGAGGAAGCAACATCTTGGTGACTGTAAACAGTATGGTTAAACCCCTTGAGAGCTGATGGCGCCACTCGTTCTTGTTTCATTTGTTGCTCTAAAACCATTCGACTACCGGCTCCGACTTCGCGGTTAACAATAGTCGCTCTTGCTTCGACCAAATCTTTAATAGTTTTGATCTCCAAAGGGTTCCCTAATGGCACTAACAACCCCTCTTCCCAAACACCAATAGTAATTAATACAGCTTCTCTATCATGTAACACCTCCCTCACAAAAGGAATATTGTATTCCTGCGTATTAGGGTCATATAAATGCATACCAGCAATGTGAACTTCACCTCTAGATAAAGAGCGCAAAGCATCCATACTATTTGCAAAAGTGTAATGCACTCGTAACTGCGGATGCCAACGTTCGCTAGCTTTAGCCCAAAGAGAAATTACAGGGGCACAACCTGCTATTAGTACTGAATTTTGCAGCTTTTCAGCATCATCTAGCACTTGCACCAAAACTTTGCCTTTATTAACATTATCAACTACCTCACCATCTGCTGGTATCATTTCTGTGCGAAATGCATTTTTTCCAACTAGAGGATGGGCTACCCATCTTCCCCCAACCTTTGCTAAACTAACTCGTAACTTTCCTTCGGTAAAAGTAGAAGCGGCAAGTGTTGCTTCAATAGTTGGTAAATCTTCCTCCATCCAGAATAAATCTTCAACTTTGCAACCGAGTGCCTTAGCTAACCGCAAGCTGATAGCAACTGATGGGGTATACTGTGAAGACTCAACACCACTTATAGTTTGGCGAGTAACACCGGCAATATTCGCCAAATCCTGCTGACTCATGCCTAGACGAGTCCTAATAGATTTTAGGTTGTTACTAAGGTTTGTGCCTTGCTTCATACTGATTTATCTGGGGCTAGAGAGTGCATAGCAGTAAACTATGATAAAAGAGGAAAAGTTTAAGAGATTTACTAACTTTTACTTTTTTGTAGAGCAAGCACTGCGAGCATTTTACTAAAATTCTTGCTGTTTTGGATTTCCACTTTGTTTAAAAGCTGCGCTTATTTATAAAATAATTTGCTGCTCTTAACCTTTACCAGACAAGCATAGCATACACATAGCTTTAATTTTTGCGCTTCAAGAAAAATATCAACGAGTGGAATAAAAGCAAAGTCTTTATTTTACTTAATAAATTGCTAATTTGCCCAACTTGGTTGGTAATAAGCTCTTAATGCCGAAATAGTACTTATATTCACAGGTCAAATCTAAATATCAGTCTAATTCAAAAAGATTTAGATAGTTTGCTTTAATGTTTATTGAAGCAAAAAATATTTAAAATGTATGATAAAATACGTATCATAAATTATATCTGACTATATATAAAGTTTTTTTTAATAGTTTTGATTCCCTCACTACCCCGCGAATTCGGAAGGACAAGAGAGGGAAATTAAGTAGAAATTAAATAGAAATTAAATCTTTATTCTATGCAGTATTGGCGCCTACTCTACTACAGTTTTTGTGTATCTACTTCTTGGTGATAGTAATCATGGACACATTTACTAGCTGCTTCTAGTATAGCAGCGTGGCCTTCTGGACTTAACTGTGGGAACGTTGACTGTACAGTACCGAGATAAGAGGCAAAATCGCTTTCATTCGGATGAAATAACTCTTCCCCAATCAAAAGTGTGGCATAAGTTTCAGACATTTTAGTGCTGAATCCGTGTTCAGTGAGTCCATCAACAATATAGCGATATATCCAGTTAGCATCAGTATCTTTGTCAATAAATTTAGAAGCTATAGCAATAAAGTCTTGATATTCAGTCATTGGGTAATTCCTTTGATTATATTGATAAGAACAAGATTAACCATTTTTCGGCTCAATACATACAATGTGGACCAGCTTCCAACTTTATAGAATCATAAGCTTTCCACACATATCTTAGTTTTGTACAAAAACGATGTTCGTTTAGTTCTTTCAATACAAACGTGATGAGTAACAATGTTTATTGTTCAAAAATGCATATTCTACTATTGATGCACCAGACATAATAATTGGTGTAGATTAATGAATACTCATGTATTCCTCAATCTACACCAAATGTTAGGGTGCAATTAGGCTGTTAAATTATTCGCTTCATTGAAAGATTTTTATGGCATCACGCACCAAGACCACTAATTTCATCTACAGTTGTTTCATCTTCTCGAATGATAATATGCCAAGGCTCTCCTTTACCTATTGGAGGACTGACGCTAATGTTGGCTTCATTACAAAATAGTCTTAGTGTTTTGACTATTTTGTAAAGTGCTTTTTGGATATAAGAATAACTTTGACTGTTTGAGCAAATAATAATTAGTGTCGGCGCGCTAGCTTTGGTTGTAAAATACCAATCACACTTGTTAAGTAAAATTTTTGTTTGTTCGTCTAGTGCTTGATAGAAGGATTTGCTGATAGCTTTTTCGAGGCTGTTTCGTAGTGCAGTATCCCGTTGATTTATTATTGGTAAAGACATATCATCGGGGGGAAGAGAAGGTATATACATATGGGTAATATTTTTTAATTTTTTGAGACGTTATTAATTGCGTATTTGTTCGTTATAGAGGGTCAAACTTTTGAGACTTTTTTCCAAATCGAAACAAGCGGGTTTTAGAGCTAAGGTATCTAGGCTCAGTTCGTCTTGGAAGCGTTTGATTCTATCACGGCAGGTTTCAATGCTTCCAATAATTGAGTTTTCTAGTAAAACATCTTCATCAAAACAAGTTTTGTGACTTTCTAATGATTGCAGATGCTGACTTTGATTATCAAGATTTTCTGCTTTAGCGCGAAATCCTTTCATCCGCGCGCTAAATGTTCTTATAAATGGCAGTGCTTCATTGACTGCTTCATCATCAGTCGGCGCCATATAAAACAATCTCGCTATCATTAACTTATCGGCGCCACTAGGATTAATTTCCCGGTATTTAGTAACATTATTTTTGAGTTTACTTAATGGAAACAGGGCGCCTCCCATTAGTCCAAATGAATTAACCGCAGCGAAGGTAATAGCTTCATCATCACTCGTTGCTACATATACAGGAATTTTACTTTGATACGGTTTGGGATAAATTGAAACGTTATCGCACTGGTAATATTTACCCTGAAATGAAACGTTATTATCGTATAATAATCTATGAATTAAGTTCATCGCTTCGATTGTTTTCGCGCGCGACTCATTCATTAACGTGTCAAAATGCTTATTTTGGTCTGAAAACGGCCCGCCTTTCGCAATACCTAGTGCTAGGCACCCGTTACACAAATGATCTAATGTTGCAATATCTTCTGCAATAGAGATAGGATTGTGAAATGCTAGTAAAACAGCAGCAGAACCTAATTTAATAGTAGAAGTAATACCAGCCAGGTGCGCCATTAACATCAATGTTGATGAACTAACGCTAAAATCGTTGAAATGATGCTCTGTTAACCATGCTTCTTCAAAACCTAAACTTTCAGCATGTTTAATTAATGCTATTTGTTCGTTAAACGCGCGGTGGTCTGAGTTGTGATGATTCTCGAAGTTACAAAAAAGTCCAGTTTTCATAACACGTTTTGTTACTTTTGGGTGGCAATCCAATTAATTTCTTGCCATAAATAAGGGTATGCTTCTTTGAGTTTAGATTTTGGGTCACGTATTAAGCGGTTCGCGTTTAGGCAAACAACTTCAACTAACCCTACATGCTGTGCTAATTTTTTGATTACTTCTTTTTGCGCTCTAACAGTAGGTGCTAATCTTTGAGGGTAATAAATACTTAGATATGGTAGAAAATGAACTCTATCTTGTCCCCAAAATGATTGCACAATTTTGACGTGGCAATAACTAATCATTTCTTCTACTTTCGGGTAAGTTTTAGCAATGTGCTTAAACTCTCTCAACATTTCTTCTTCGTACCAGGTAGTGTCAAGTAAGTTCATTTTTCTGTAGTCCTAATTATTTGGGTATGATGCAGAAAGGATAGCGAAGCAATTTTTTTGTAATACAGCTTTGATTCTCCTCAAACACCACAAAGTGCTTTATCAACTCAAAAAATCGCCGTTTGTCAAACAACCCTTGAATTAGTACCTCTATAGGAGATTCACCGTAAATCCAGTCTTCATCAATATACCAAGGCTCGAAATCACGTAAGCTATTTGTTAATGTACCTACTTTTGCCTGATTTTTACATGTAATTACAAGAAATACATTGTAAAAAATAATTCTGGTAATAGCTGTTGATAACTTTGAAGTCGCAAGTAAGCTGAATTCAATTTAGTTTCTCGTGACTGCGAATCCCCGCGCAGAATAATAGCTAGTGGTAAACCATTAATAAAAATGACGGCATCCAAATTGTACGTATAGTTACTTTCACTCACTGTGAATTTATGAATTACTAACCAGTCATTCTTGAGCAAATTACACGTATCAAAGAGTCGCACTTTCTGATTGATTATTTGGCCATCAAGCTCATATTCAACGTCCACACCATTAAGCAAAAGTTCATGAAAGCTACGATTAGTAATTATGTCAGGTGAAGTATAAGCAACTTTACTAATTGCTGCTTCAATTGCTATTTTGGGAACGTCTGGATTTATTTGCGTTAAAGCGCTTTCTAGATAATCCCACAAGACTACCTGATTTGAACTACTTCTAAGTATATCATCATGAAGCAATGCTCTGTAGCCAATAACCTCAAACCAAGTTAGTATATCGATAGGTTCGATAAATTGCTTGCGCTTACAACAATGAGGAAGCTCAACTCGAACTTGATTTGCCTTAATCTTCGCTATTTTGGTATATACAGGACTCATTGGAGTTAAAGACTTAAATATAGGTCATCCTAAAAACCCCCGTAGCACAATAGGTTAGTATTTTTGCCCTCTGTCAGCAATACTTGCCTATAACTATCAAACTCAAAATTTTCTTAGAAAACTGTATCTATTGATACAATTTACCAATTTAGTTGGTAAAGTAATTAAATGCAAATACTCATATAGTCTTATATTTGTTATGCCAAAAGAGTGATGTTATACAAATAAAGATTGCCTGCGTAGCCTATAAATTCTGTTTTTTCGTGCTGTTGCTAAAAATTTATGTTTATTATAGTTGCAAGAAATCAGTATTTATCAGAAGTGGGCGCCTGTAACTAACTTATGTAAAGATTTATAAAGGGAAAATAGAAAAGGATTTCTACCTTTACCCTTTACCCTCTACCCTTTTGCCTTTTTGTTATTATTCTTCATCGTAAGAATATACTAAGGTACTTTCTTCTTGAAATAAGGCTTTACGTAACATTGGTGGAGCGCTGATACTGCCGTTGAGGCTTTGCACTAGCATATCTAAAATATCGGGAATTCTATCTTCTGGTTGCGCTCTCACAAGCATTACACCCATTTTCATCAGTTTATTTCCAGCAGGTTTGCCAATTGCATTAACGTAGACAATTCTACAGTCGCTAACTGCTTCTAATTTAGGTGTAATTTTATCCTCATGAGCGGCTTGTTCTAAGTCACCATCAAAGGTTAAAGTTTTGATGAAATTATATCCTTCTTCGGATATTTCATACATGTCAATTTCTTTGGTAGTTCCAAAGTGAGTATTAACGTAATCTCTGTTGCTTGTTGTAAAGGCTACTTTCATTTATCTACTCCATAAATTCTTCAAATTCTGATTTTTATCCCTCAACAATTTCTTTACGGATAGAGAGAAGTTGTGCAGCTAGCTCTTGTCGAGTACCTGCTTTAAGTAGATGGCGGAAGAAAAACCGTGTTGCATAAACAATTCCAACCAACTCAAAAAACAGATTTAACAGCGCAATTTGATTTATGACACTTAGTACAGCTAACACTATTTTGATTGTGATTATTGCTACAATTATTAAAGCAACGCTCGTAATTATGTGTTGATTGTATTCAATAACAAATCTATTTACCTCTTTAAGCAATGGCTTGAAGAAACCATTAATGAATTGCTGCCATTGTAATAGTTGATTAGTTTTTTTAGAAGATAATAATGATTTATCTTCAACTTCAGAATTATTACTTTTATCAGCAGGTTCATTGACTGGAGTATCAGTAAGTATTGATTGTTGTACTTGGCTTTCCATAAGTTTCCTGTTATTGCTTTCCTCTGTCTCATGAGATTTGTCTTTCAAACTTATAGCGTTTGCATCTGAACGTATGTCAGTAGCAGCTAAGTTCATTAAAGGTGAGTAAATGCCGTTGTACAAATCTCTTGCCATGTTAACGGCGCCAAGAAATCCCATGTAAGGACCGTTGTGGTATCCATGACCATTAACATAAGGCAGGTGCAGTTTCTTAACTAACGCTCCAACTCGTGGTCCAGTTAGTACCAAGTCAGGTTTGACCATTTCTAAGACCTCGAAAAATTCGAGTTCGTTACCATCATCAATATAGATGGTGCCATCTTGACCTCTGGCAATTACCTTTTCAAAGTCTTCTTGGTGCCCAAACTTGGATGACATCGCAACTACTTGCATTCCCAAGTCATCTTCGAGCGCTTTTGTCCAGTGCCATAGTCTTGGACCACCTGTCCAGATACAGACTTTTTTACCCTTTAGACGCTCTTTATACCAATTGAGCTTTGGTTCATACTTAGCAACTTCTTCTTTTATTAAAGCTTCTGCTCTATCTTCAATGCCAAAGAAGGCGCCGATTTTGCGTAATGCTTCTTTACAATAATCAAAACCCCAGGTATCTACGTCTAAACGAGGAATGCCATATCTTTTCTTTAACTCGTTGGCAATATATCCAGCAGAACGCGCGCAGTTGGTGATGTTTAACTGCGCTCTGTGCATACCGCGCAAAGAGTCATAAGTACCATTACCAGTGAAATGGGCGATGATTTGCACACCCATTTTTTCCATATACTTTTCAAGGACAAAAGTATCACCTTGAATGTTGTAGTCACCAATTACGTTGATAGTATATGGGCTGGTAATTTCTGGTTCAAATGTTCCAACTTTTTCATTTACCCAACCAATATTAAGGACGTGGTGACCTTTTGATTGGCTAACCCCAGCAAAACCTGGACATTCAACGCAGAATATGTCTACATCACCGAGTTGTTTTTCAACATCTTTAACAACAGCTTTGATGTCATCTCCAATTAGTGCAGTAGCACACGTTGTATAGACAATCATGCGCTTGATGTCTGGAAACTCGGCAAACGCTTCTAATATAGACTTTTTGAGTTGTTTCTCACCGCCAAAGACGACGTGAGACTCTTTCATATCCGTTGACCAGGCATACTTGAGTTGGAAGTTGCCGTTGTCACTGGGATAGCGTTTGGTGTGCCAAGTATCGTAGGAACAACCAATCGGCCCGTGAATCATTTGGATGGTATCTTTGAGAACACCACCAATTACCAGCTTGGCGCCGCAGTAGCTGCATCCACGTTCAGATAAAGAGCCAGGAATAGTTTCAACGTTTGAGCTAGGAAGAAACTGTCTTGTATCTTCTCCTTGTTCTTTAATATAGACGTGCTTCTCACGTTCAGGAATAGTTTCATCGCACTTCAATAACTTCATTGGCATGGCTATTTACTCCTTATGCAATACGAATAGGGGAAAAGATGTTTGACTCATGTCTTGGAAAAAGAATGTGTTTCTTCCTCTTATCTTTTTTAATCTTATTCACGAATTAATTTATTAACAGTAATCCTTAAACAATTTTCAAAAAAAATATTAGTTACTTAAGTAAACTATTGAGCAAAATGTAGACAAGTTCGTATATTATATATAGTAAGGCATCTCGTGAAATAAAGCTGGTGTCAGTGAAATATACAGAGCGTTCTGTCTAATAATTTGAAATTATCTAGAGCTTTTATAATTACAATATCTGTAAATAAATATATTAAAAACTTACAAAAGATATATCAATATTAAAAAAAAGAATATAAAGCCCCCCGAATTCGCGGGGGGTTGGGGGCATCAAAAGTCTGATAAGCTTAATATTTTACCTTCATTTTACATAAAACAATGCGTTTAATCCCCCTAGCCCACCTTAATAAGGGGGGAAAAGAGTGGCTTATTTTGTTCGTAATCAATGTAATAAAAAAACACGGTAGGAAAAAGTTAAAGAACTAATTCCAACCGTGCATCTCCACATGTTACAACTAACTGAGAAACTTAATTAACCGTTTCGTAAGCTTCAATATCTTGAGACGTTCTTTGTAAAGCTTTACGTAACCACGGCGGAGGATTTCCTTTTAAAGTTTGTACTAACCTATTCAGAATATACTCGATATTTTCCTTTTCTGAACGGGGTTTAACTGGCATAATACCATTTTTAATTAGTTTAGCTGCGGCTGTACCACCAACTGAGGCGACATAAATAATAGTACAATCACTAATTACAGCTATTTTACGCGCGATTTTACCGTCACTCTCATCATCTTTCGCTTTTTTAGGTTCATCTTTTTCAACTTGATTTTTCTTGCAGTCGGCTTTACCGTGTTTGCACTTACTTTCTTTTTTCTCAACAAAATCAATTATATTTGATTCTTTTTTAGGTGTATCAGCTTGTTCGTTAACTTTTTTGGCGCCTGTTTCAAATGCGAGAGTGTGTAAAAATTCGTATCCCAACTCTGAAACTTCGTAAATATCTACTTCTTGCGCTCCTCCAAAGTGAGCATTAACGTTTATTCTATCAGTTGTAATGAATGCGACTTTCATTTTTTATCCTCTAGTAATCAAGAAGTAATTTTCTCCATTCACTCTTCACTGAGCGTTCTTGCATTTCCAAGAATATGTTGCCAATATCAAATATTAGTTGCTTGCTTCCTTGATAGCCAACAGTACATCTTTGTGCGGCGCCGAGACGGTCGAAAAAAGGATAACCAAGTCTAAATAAGGGTTTATTGAGATTTTCAGCTATTCTGGCGCCGTGAGAATTGGTGATTATTAAATCAACATCGGCTGATAAGAACTCTAAGTCTTGCAAGTCACCAATTATAACTTGTTCAATTGGTAATTGTTCTAAATTTTCATTTATGACTTTTGCTTCAATTCCTTTTGTAGTAGTTACTGCTACGTCAATTATTGCCCCCATTTCTGATAACCACCAAGCAGTTTGATAAAGTAAATCTGGCTCTAAAGCAAGTGCTATGCGTTTACCACCAAAATAAAAATGAGCGTCTAACATTGCATCTTGAAGATGGCTACGCGCGCGTTGATATTGTTCGGGTAGTAATTCTCTAGTTAATTTAGAATTTGGTAGCAGTTCAAATTTGAGCCGACATAGTAAGTCTACAAATCTATCGCAAGCTATCAAACCAGTGAGCCGAGGAATTATCTCGTATGGTGTACCAAAACGTGAGTATAGAATTTTGGCACTTTTTTCTATGCTGTTACCAAAAGCCAGCGTAAAAGCTGAATTACCAATTGAGCGAATTTGCTCTAAAGTTATGCCCTTATTTGATATTGTACCTTGATTTTGTTCCCAATGTCCATCAACTGTTTCAGATAAATCGGGTAAAACTATAGGATCAAATCCCATCGCTTTAACCATATCTTTGATTTCGTGTACATCGCCAGGTGTAAGTAATGAACCCGCTAAAATCGTAATTTGATTAGAAATTACTTTATTTTTTGAAGGTATTTTGAAAAGGGTTTCCTCAATAGCAGCGGCGTAACCATCTTGAAGCGAACCTTTAAAATCTGGTGTCGAAACAACAACTATAGGTACTTCTGCAATTTCAGGATATCGCTTTTCAAAAGACTCGATAATTCCAACTATATCCTCTCCTCTCGTTTCAGTTAGTCCTGTAGAACACAAACCAATAATTTCTGGTTTTTGTTTGACTATATTTAAAATAGCTTCTTCAATATTTTCTTCGCCTCCAAGAATTGTGGAGACTTCTGTCATTGCTGTTGTAGACAGTGGAACTGCTTCTGCAAAATGGCGGAATAGTAATCTTTTGGCAAAAGCTGTACAACCTTGAGAACCGTGAAACAAAGGAACAGCCCGTTTCATGCCAATAAATGCTAGTGCTGCACCTAAAGGAGCGCTAAGTTTGAGTGGACTAACTGTGGCAGGTTTTTGTTTATTTATAATGCGAGTCATATAGATTTTAAATTTTATATTTATTACTTTACTAGTCTTCGTCGGTTAGTTTTTCTTGATCATTAATATCAATTACTTCTGTTGAAGCTTGATATTTTAACCAAGGTGCCGGCTGCTGCACTTGTTTCCATACAGGACTAGATATAGCTAAATGTAGCTCGCGCGCGAATTCAATCATCCCAGAATAACCTGCATAAGAATGATGACGTTCGTGGTTAATATCTAGGAATGGAACACAAGCTTTAAGCGCGGTAAATTGGCTACGTCCACCTGCTACAAGAATATCCGCACTAGTATCTTTAAGTACTTTTAATAACTCTTTTGCTGTTAACCAGTCGAGCATCATTACATCTTCTCCCATTAATGTACGAATACGCTCGATGTCTTCTGGGGTACTTTTACGGATACTAGTGGCAACAACTTCCATACCTAAGTCTTTCATTGCAGAAACTACCGACCAGCTTTTAACACCACCTGTATAAAGTACAGCACGTTTACCTTTTAAGGAAGCACGTAATGGCGCCAGTGCAGCATTTAGTTTTGTGGTTTCTGCGGCAATTAGCTTTTCTGTACGTTCCTGTAATTGGGCATCACCAAAGAAAGCGGCAACGTTTCGCAAACAGCGATTAATATCCTCAACACCGTAAAATGACTCTTCTATATAAGGGATGCCGTAGCGTTGTTCCATTTTTTGTGCGATGTTTAGCAGCGCTTTCGAGCAAACCATAATGTTTAACTTGGCACGATGTGCGTAAGCTATTTCACTGTAGCGCGCGTCACCAGTGATTTTCGATAAAACTCGAATGCCTAATTTTTTAAATAACGGTAGTACACGCCATACATCCCCAGCAATGTTATAATCACCAATCAAGTTTATATCGTAGGGAGTTATATAATCTGGTTCCGCAGTTCCAATAACATATTCTAAAAGATGCTCCCCAGCCACACGACTACCAAAATTTTTACCACCAATAAAACCAGGTACATCAATTGGGATAACAGGTAAATTCATTTTTTCCGATGCTGCTTTACAAACAGCTTCAATATCATCACCTATCAATGCCGGAATACAAGTGTTGTAGACAAATACTGCTGCTGGTTCTTGTTCGGCGGCAATTTGGAGGATAGCTTTATAAAGACGCTTTTCACCCCCAAAAATTATATCGTTTTCTTGAAGGTCTGTAGTCAACCCAGTTAAATGCAAGTAATCACCCGAAGCTCTGCTGCCTCGAACTTCCCAAGTATTACCAATACAAGCAATAGGTCCGTGGACAAGATGGGCAACATCGGCGATAGGTTGCATCGAAACCCAGGCGCCATCAAACCCACATCCACCTTGCGATACACCTGGAAGTGGCGGTGTTTGACAAGGTTTCTTATCATATGACGAATGTGAATTGCAATTTGACTGGTCAAGTAGTTGGTCAATTTGGTGTTGGTTAAGTTTCATAGTTTTAGAGCAATATGACTATTGTGGAATGGGCATCCTTGCCCGTCCCACAAGGTAATTAATTTATTTTTTGAAATTGCCTTATATAGCGTGCGAGCTTGTTTTAAATTCAAATGAAAACAATCACAGGAACACTATAAATATCAATACTATTTTTGAGGAGGAGACGTAGTGATATTTCTCATCAACAAGAAGCTGAAAGTAGATTTACGCTTATTTAATACAAAAAACTTTTCTAACAAATTTTGCTTTCTTGTCTACTTGATTCCCCTATACAAAAACAGTAGCATATTCGGTGCCAGTTTTTTTAACAATTAGAAAAGATTTTGGCAAAAAAGTTAAAAGGCTGGTAGATAAGGGTTTGATTTTTTACTCCAAACGCTTTACTCTCAATAAACCCTTTCTATATATAAGGCAGTTGCACCTGGCAAAAGATAAAGAGATAAAGTACCTTTCATCCAGTACTATGACAATCATAGCATACACATTGCCAAAATTCTTGCTCTTTTTTAAATGCTATTTATTTTGACAAGGCATTAACATAAATTTTATATATCTTTTGTTGTAGTATATACTCATATAAATATTATATATGTTTCTCTGATAAATAGATGTATTTATTTAAACTGATAATATACGTATTTATTTATAGTGTCTTAAGTATTTGAAGCCGATTATCAAAAATTAATTTAAACTTAAGTAAGAATTAGTACTTCATAAAATCATTATTCAAATATTTTGCTAAATATTTTTTCTCAACGCAAGAATTTTTGCGATGTGTATGTTATGCTTGCCATATAAAGATTGAGAGCAGCATACATCTTGTAATAGATGCAGTTGCTCAAAGCAGGGGAATTAATTAGCAGTAGGTATTTCAGTAAACAGTGTACTGTACTTGCTATATAAATTCGCGTCTGGTAGGTAAATATCTCGAAAGCTTCTGTTACTTGTAAAGTGGAGATTACAAGAATGTGCAAAAGTTGTCAGATTATCTTTAGTAACAAATACTAAAACCTTCAGCATAACTCTTACGAATATAAGTAGCCATTGTGGTGGGCTACTAGCCCACCCTTCTTTTTATATTCAAATTATTTTTGCAACTTCTCTTAGTTACTCTTTATCTGTTTAAATAGGTGATTTGATTACCTATTTTTTTAGTTTTATTATTCAAATATAATTGATTAAAATCGTAAGGTAAACAGTGCCACCTACGTAAAATTTCATTATTTAAATATATTTTTTTGTAAATCTAGTATTTTATTATAGCTTTATAAAAATTAAATATCTATCTTTTGATAGTGTTATTAAAAAATAAAGTTGTCCACAATTAAATGATAGTTTTTACTTTAGGAGTTAGCTTATGCAAACTACAGAAAACTTACCAGAAACCAACCCACGTCACCATACGGCAAAAATTAAAGGTCAATTGAACGACCTTATTCAACATTTGCATCAAGATGTTAATAAAATCCAAGAACCTAAAGCTCAAGCTCTTTTTGAAACTACATCTGAAGTTCTCAAGGGTTTGGTAACTGCTTACAACCATTACGACCAACATTCAGAAAAAGCTTGGCAAAATAAGTAAGCAGCAATTCTGTATACGATTAATAACTAAAAAACAGCCTTTGTAAAAGCACCATAGGGATGCAATTTTACAAAGGCTGTATACTTTCTTATTATACTTACACTTAAATTTATTGCCTTAAGTAAGTATTATTTGAAACTTATACTTGTAAAGTTGCTCAGTAATCTTTACTCAACAGCAACCATTACATCGCTTGATTTAATAACAGCATAAGCGTCTTGACCTTCTTTCAAATTCAAAGATTCCACTGCGTCTTTAGTAATAATTGCTGTCACTTCTACTCCGGGTGAAATCTCTAGAATGATTTCAGAGTTCACAGAACCAGGTATTATTGATTTAACTTTTGCTTTCAGAGTATTACGCGCGCTAACTTTCATACATCACCTTCGCTGAACATTGTTAGGTAATAATAACAGATTATTGAAGTAAAATCATAATACTTTTATAAAGAATAATATATTTACTGGAATCATTTGATACTCAAGTGTTGATTTCTTCAAGGTTATTTAATATACTTCTCATAGCCATATTGATTGTATAAAAATTTTCATCCTGTGATAACATCTCCTCTGGCTTTTGGATATACTTACCATCCATGAGTTCAGAAGCGCAGTTTTCGATAATTTGACCAACGCTTTCCTTTGTAGACTCAAGATGGAACTGTAAAGCTAATACCTTATTGCCGTAGATAAATCCGTTAAGTTTGCAATTCGTTTACGAGGTCGAGAAAACTGTAAAGCTAATACCTTATTGCCGTAGATAAATGCCTGGTTTTGGCAAGCTTCACTATAAGCTAATCTAGCGGCGCCTTGTGGCAAGTCGAACGTGTCCCCATGCCAATGGAAAACGTGCTTATGTGGCACCAAGTCGCTCAAAATATTTAAATTTTGGGCTTCATTAGTTGTGTTGATAGGAAACCAGCCGATTTCTTTATACCGTCCTGGATAAACTTTTGCACCTAAAACATCTGCTATTAACTGGGAACCAAGACAAATCCCGATAACTGTCTTATCGTGTTTGATAGCCTGTTCAATAAACTGCTTCTCTTGAGTAAGCCAAGAATATTCGTTATCCTCATAGATATTCATTGGCCCACCCAAAACCACAACCCAATCAACATCGTCAATTTGTGGTAGAGAGTCATCTGCATAGAATTTTGTTGCTGACAAGGGATAACCTTTATCCGATACCCATTGTTCAATGCTGGCAAGTCCTTCAAACGGTACGTGCTGTAAGTAATGAACTCTCATAAATCTCCACCCTGACTAACTGGACTAACTATTATAGTGCTTTTGGACGGCGCCTAAGCAAAATTTGCACAGCATATTTTTGTAAAAATGATTGTAAATAAAAATAAAGTTGGTATTTTAGTATATAAATCCTTGATTTTTTCCAACTAGGTTGGTAATATATAGTTTATCCGAAAAAACACTGAGAAACAGAGATGAAAACTGTAACTAACCGTCTTTTTGCTGTTTCACTTTTTGCGTGTGCTTTTAGTGCAGGATTACAGAATTCAGCAGAAGCTGTCACTTTATATGGTGCAGGTAGCTTGACTTCGAGCTTGACTGAAGTTGCAAATGACTTTTCGACTAAATATAACATTCCAGTCACAACGCAATTTGGACCATCTGGAGTGTTACGCGCGCGTATTGAAAACGGTGAAAAAGTAGATGTATTTGCCAGTGCGGATACAGGAAACCCGCTTCAGTTGTTCAACGAAGGTTTAAGTAACCCTGTGGTAAACTTTATTGACAACCGCATGGTTGCTATTGTTAGACCAGGACTAGAGGTGACAACAAATAATTTACTAAACTCTTTGCTCAATCCGAACATTAAACTTGGAACGTCAACACCAAAACTCGACCCTTCCGGAGACTACGCACAAGAGATATTTCAGAAAGCCGATAAAATTCAACCTGGTAGTTTTCAAGCTCTTGATAGTAAAGCTTTACAGTTAGTAGGTGGTAATCCTAATGCTCCTGTTGTTCCAGCTGGAAAAAATAACCTTGTGTATTTTCTCAAGGATACACAACAAGCAGACATTTTTTTAGCTTACTATACCAGTGGACTGTCCGCGCGTGATATTGCACCAGATTTAAAAATTATTGAATTACCAGATAATTTAGCAACCAGAGCAAATTATGGTTTAACTGTTTTGAAAAATGCTGATCCAGATGCTGAGAAATTAGCGCAGTACATTCTGTCACCTGAAGGGCAACAAGTTTTATTAAAATATGGCTTCACCAGTTCGCAAAAGTCTACTTCTGTTCCAGAACCGCAACCCATAGGAGGAGTATTTTTAGCAGTGGGTATTGCCTTTGCTGTAAAGAAAAAACTAACTCTCAAGCAGCAAGTCAAAGTATGAATTAATACCAACAAAATTGGAAATAGTTGGTAAAAAGTATTATAAAAAACAGAATTTACCACCGTAGACGTAGTAACTTAGCTGTATATTTGATAACTTTGGTGATTGAGATTTTTTAGTTAGAGAAGAAAAGCATTTCACCAAGGTAATTACAGTGTGTGAGGAATAATCTTGAAAAGAACGCAGCTAGTTAATTTACTGACTCTTGTCAGTTGTATTTCGCTTGTGTTTACAAAAGCAGCACAAGCTCAAATAAGTCAAGCGCAGTCAGAAATTAAAACAGCTACTGCAACAATGCTTGCTCAAGCTTCTCCTGTTAAAGTTACAGGAGTTCAGCTAAAAGATGGCGCCAACGGTATTGAAATTATTCTAGAAACACCTACAGGTACATTATCGCAACCAATAATAAAAACTGAAGGTAATGTACTAAATGCGGAAATTTCTAATGCAGTATTGGCATTACCAAATGGCGAATCATTTACTGCCCAAAATCCTAGTCAGGGAATCAAGACAATTACTGTTACTCAAGCTCCTAATAATACTCTTATAGTTTCAGTTACTGGAGATGCGGCGCCACAAGCACAGGTAAATTCCAATTCTGGTGAATTAATTTTGAGCGTGACACAGAATAATGAAAACCCAGAGATTGAATTAACAGTGACAGGTAGGAGGGATGAGCAGACAACAGTAACAAAAACAGATACAAACCCGCGCGACTTACCATTTTCTGTACAAGTAGTTCCACAGCGAGTAATTCAAGAACAGAAAGCACAAACAGTTAGAGAAGCGGTGGTAAATAACATAAGTGGTTTTAGCGTATCTGGTGCAGGGGGAGGACGAGGTGAGTTTCAACTGCAAACGCGCGGGTTTGTTGCCGACCAATTTCGCGATGGTTTTACTGAAAACAATAATTCAAACCGAGTCGGAACAGAAATTACCAATTTGGAACGTATTGAAGTTCTCAAAGGACCCTCAGCAGCACTTTATGGACAATCAAACTCAGGAGGAGCAGTCAATTTAGTTACAAAACAACCTTTGTTCAAGCCTTACTATTCTGCTGAGTATACTGCTGGTAGTTATAGTTTTAACCGTGGCGTTCTGGATATAGGTGGGCCGTTAGATGATAATGGCAAAGGCAATGTTAGATACCGTTTGAATTTTGCTACTGAAGACTCTAACAGTTTCCGTCAAGGTGTAGAAATTAACCGTTTGTTTGTGGCGCCTAAGTTTGCTTGGGATATTGGTAAAAATACAACCTTAAATTTATCTGGAGAATATCTACAAGACAGTCGTCCATTCGACTTTGGCTTAGTAGCAGTTGGTAATGGTGTTGCCAATATTCCCATTAGTCGCTTTCTTGGCGACCCAAATCTCAAAAATGATGTTTACCAAAGACGCGGTTATATCTCTTTAGAACATCGTTTTAGTGATAATTGGTCATTACGAAGCAGTTTCCGAATTACTTCTGCTGACCAAAATTCAAAAGCAATTTTTGGTAGAGCTGCTGGAGGTGGTACTGGAACTGGAGGTGGCACTGGCACTGGAAGCGGCACTGGTACTGGTACAGGCACGGGAAGCG
>NZ_JBXXZH010000077.1:0-36415 GCF_059640475.1 Calothrix sp. CBUCES-K 9914 | reverse complement strand
CGCTCTTCAAGTTCATTTTTTGTTCCTTTCAAACGCAAATTTTAAGCATAAATCCTTATTGACGTAGTAGGTTTTAGCTTAACTTGACGCTAATGGCGTCCTCGCCCGTCCTAATATTTAAAGGTCATATTAGATGGGGGGCAAGGATGCCCACCCCACAAGATAAGCCCCCAAACCATATCCGTTACATCCGTTGCATCCGTTGCCAATATTACGCGCTGGTTAGAAATTCCATAACATCTCCTTCTTGAACGACATATTCCTTTCCTTCCTTACGTAATAAACCCTTCTCTCTGGCGCCACTAAAGGAACCAGTACTTACTAAATCATTGTAAGCAACCGTTTCCGCACGGATAAAACAGCGCTCAAAGTCAGAGTGTATTACACCTGCTGCTTGCGGCGCCTTCATTCCAGCTTTAATAGTCCAAGCGCGCGATTCTTTTTCGCCTGTGGTAAAATATGTTCGCAAACCTAACAGCGCGTAGGTAGCACGAATCAAAGATTTTAATCCACCTTCTTCAACACCTAGAGAAGCCAGAAAATCGGCTCTTTCTTCGGCTGGTAACTCAATTAACTCAGACTCTACTTGGGCAGAAACAACTACAACTTGCGCTTTTTCTTGTCCTGCTATCGCGCGCACTTGCTCTACATACTTGTTACCATTTGCCAAGTCATCTTCCGATACATTTGCAGCAAAAATAATCGGTTTGGCAGTCAGCAACCCTAAAAACTTGACTGTTTCTAGTTCTTCCTCGGTTAAATCAATTTGACGAACAGATTTACCTTCGTTTAACTGTGCTGCTACTTTCTCTAATACTACCAACTCAGCTTGCGCCTCTTTAGAAGCGCGCGCTTGCTTCTTTGTGCGTTCGATACGCTTGTCAACTTGCCCTAAGTCAGCTAAAGCAAGTTCCAAATTAATCGTTTCTATATCCCGTACTGGGTCAACCGAACCAGAAACGTGAATAATATCATCGTTCTCGAAGCAGCGCACCATGTGAACGATAGCGTCTACCTCGCGAATATTCGACAAGAAAGCATTACCCATTCCCTCACCTTTACTCGCACCCTTAATCAAACCAGCAATATCGACAAACTCAACCTGTGCTGGGACAATTTGTTTCGATGAGGAAAGTTTGGACAGAACGTTTAACCGTTCGTCAGGAACCGAAACAATACCGACGTTTGGGTCTTTGGTACAAAAAGGGAAGTTAGCAGCTTCGGCCTTGGCGTTTTCGACCAAAGCGTTGAATAAAGTTGATTTTCCTACGTTGGGCAGTCCAACAATCCCAGCTCTGAGCATATCAATGTTTTATAGCGTCTCTTACTGTTGCAAGGATATCAAATGTAACGCGCGGTTGGGTGGAGTGATGGCAACGGATTCTGTAAGGGATGTAACGGATGTATTATCCTAATTAATTTTATTTTTTGATATTTTCTGTATCTATTATATCAATAACTTCGTTAATTATTTTCATCAAAAATTAATTTCATATTTATACAAATTTTAGGTAAAGTAGATTTATCCCAAGACAATAACGTCTTAATAACACTTCGGGTAATTATGGGGAAACCAATCCTTTATAAATCTGTTCGCATTTTGTTCTCAATACTCACACTGCCAGTTATAGCACTCTCTTCACAAGCTGTACTAGCGGAAGTATGTAATATCCAGCTTCACAATAGTAGTAGCTTCAAAATCCGTGAAGTCAAGATGTCACATGTTGATAAAGATGATTGGGGAGAAAACCTAGTTGATAATCTTGAAGACAAAGTTGTCTGGCAAGGTCAATCAGTTAACATGCGCTTTGACCGCGATAGCGATAAGTGTTTATATGATATGAAAATTATCAATGAACATCACCAAGAAGAAGAACTTCATGGTGTCAACTTATGCGAAAACTCCGATTTTGAAATCTCTGATGAGTAATTAAAAACCTTTGTGGAACCTCTTGTGGAACCTCTTGTGGAACCTTTTGTGGAACGGGCATCCTGCCCGTCCCATCCTAACATTAAGGCACTGTTTGCGGAATAGGACCAGGTACAGGTTGAGGGATAGGCGCTGGAACTGGTTCAGGTACAGGTGCAGGAATTGGTTGTGGTGTAGGTTCAGGTATAATACCTGGTTCTGGGTTAGGTGATGGTGATGGACTTGGTAATGGGTTTGGGTTGGGTGTAGGAATTTTTGGTTCGGGTATAGATATTAAACTTGGAATCATATTAAATGGGTAAGGGTTAAAGGGTAAATGGTAAACGTGCTTAATATGCACAGTTTGTAACTTTAACGCCTCTTCTTACCACTTTCATCTTTTTAGTTATTTACTGCCATCTATCGAAATGACTAATCGTGTTTCGCAAGCTCAAACACCTTTACTGACAGCGCTTTATGAATGTGCCAAATCATCACACGCCTCTTTTTATACCCCTGGACATAAACGAGGTGTGGGAATTTCACCTTCTCTTATAGATACATTTGGTTCTGCGGTGTTTGCTGCGGACTTACCAGAATTAACAGAGTTGGATAATTTATTTGCAGCGCTTGGTGTAATTAGAGAAGCACAAGAGTTAGCAGCACAAGCATTCGGCGCCGCACGTACTTGGTTTTTAGTAAACGGTTCGACATGCGGTATCGAAGCGGCAATTATGGCAACTTGCAAAGCAGAAGATAAAATAATTTTGCCGCGCAATGTACATTCATCGGTAATCGCTGGGTTAATACTATCTGGCGCCATACCCATTTTTATCAATCCAGAATATGACCCAGTTTTAGATATTGCCCATACTATTACACCTGAAAGTGTTGCCTACGCACTTCATCAACACCCCGATGCCAAAGCAGTATTAATGGTATACCCAACTTACTACGGTGTTTGTGGTGATGTAATTTCTATCGCAAATATTGTACATCAATATAACATCCCATTAATATTAGACGAAGCACACGGCGCCCATTTTGCCTTTCATCCAGACTTACCCATATCAGGTTTAGCAGCAGGTGCGGATATTTGTGTTCAGTCTATACATAAAACATTAGGTGCCATGACACAAGCATCGATGCTGCATGTTCAAGGAAACATAGTAAACTACGACAAAATCAGTAAAGCATTACAACTAGTGCAATCAACAAGCCCAAGTTATATACTAATGGCTTCACTCGATGCAGCACGCGCGCAAATAGCATTACAAGGACACTCATTAATCACCCAAACCCTAAATCTAGCAAACACCGCGCGAGAAAACCTAAAAAAAATCCCAAGTATATCATTACTCCATCAAAGCCCCCCTTATCAAGGGGGGTTGGGGGGATTCAATATAGACCCCACCCGTCTAACAATAAATGTCTCCAACTTAGGAATCACAGGATTTGAAGCAGACGAAATTTTAGAAACTCAACTAGAAATTAGAAGCGAACTAGCATCACTACAAAATATCACATTTATAATTAGCATCGGTAACACCCAACAAGACATAGATAAACTAATATATGCTTTTAAAGAAATGGCGCCTGTCAACAATAAAAAACTCAGCTATACAAAATATCTATGGAATAATCTCACAGCACTAGATCAGATATTACATATCTCACCGCGCGAGGCATATTTTGCAGCAACCGAAACCTTACCACTTGAACAAACGAAAGCACGTATAAGTGCTGAAACAATATGTCCATATCCTCCTGGTATCCCCGTCCTAATGCCAGGGGAAATAATAACCCAAGAAGCATTAGAATACCTTATAGAAGTTAAAAAATTAGGAGGATTTTTAACAGGTTTTAGTGATATTAGCTTAAAAACTATAAAAGTTATTGCTTAGATACCTTGAAACTTGGAGTATAATTAATTTTGACGGGTTAATTTACAACGGATACAACAGATGTAACGGATAATTTATTTGTTACAAACAAAATCTAGTCTTTCAAAATCAACCATCCGTTACAAAATTTATCAGGTTACCAATGTAACTTTTCCGCTAGCTAGGTCATAGATACCACCAATAATTTTGAGTTTACCGTCATTGACTAACTTGCCTAATATTGTTGAGGTTTCTGGTAGTTTTCTGGCTTGGTATTGAATATTGGCAATAATTGAATTCTTTTCTAAATCACCTGTTTTTTGCCTCACAGATTCTACAGCAGGTTTTATTTCCTCGACAAATACACCTATTCTTCCAGGTAATGGGTCTCCTTTTACTGCTGCAACTACGGCGCCGCATTTAGCGTGTCCGAGTACTACAATCAATTGCGACCCTAACACCGCAGCCGAAAATTCTAAACTACCAATAGCTGTCTGACTGGCAACGTTACCTGCAACTCGAACTACAAATAAGTCTCCCAAACCTTGGTCAAAAACGATTTCTGCTGGAACGCGCGAATCAGCACATCCTAAAATCGATGCATATGGGTACTGTGCAACAGATGTTTCGAGTAAACGTAATTTTGACTGATTCGGATTATCGCGTTTACCTGCTATGAAGCGTTCATTTCCTCGTAGCAATTTTTTTAACGCTTCATCTGGAGATACTGGTCTTGGTCTTTTTTCAGTAGTTGTCGGAGTAGTCTGCGCTTCTGCTTCTTCACCATTCAATATAAATCCACCTGCAACCGCACTTGCTGCTATACTCGCTCCTCCAATACCTGCGAGTTTCAACAGGTTACGGCGCCCAACAAAACCATTAATTTGAGTCATGAAGTTATCCTAAAATATGATTGAACAGATTAAACATTCTTATCTACATATGTAGACAAAATCATATGCAAAAATCGCACTTTTAACCAATTAAAATGGCAAGCGCTAACGCTGTCGGAATGCAGAACACCCGATATCAAAACGTAACTAAAGATTGAAGAATTATCTTGCTGTATGTAGAAATATACCAGAATACTGTAACGCTGCGGACAGTGTATGTTAATTCTTTATATTTGTTAAAATACATTGCCCAGATTTTTTACTTCGATTCAAAACTCAGTATTCATAAGCTATATCAGCTTTTCTACTTTTAAATATGATAACCATTATCAAAAAAATAACTTATTATTAAAACTTTATTAGTATTATCAATTATTTATTATGGTATTCATAGATAAAAAATATTCTAATTTATCCAAGCTGCTTGAAAGAAGTCTAATTCGCATTGCATTGCATAGCGATAAGTTGAATAAACTACGTCATTTTCAGTAACGTAAGTATCAACTAAGTCATCTAATTCTTGAGCTATTTGATGAAAATCGGTGCCGCTATATACGCGAATCCATTCACTATATTCATGTTCCGGAATACCATCGCGCGCTAGTTCTTGACCTAAAAACTCGTATAAACGCATACATGGTGACATTGCTGTCGCGGTTAAGCCGACATTTTCACCCCAAGCGGTTGCAACTAAAAAATCAGTATAACGACGAGTGGCGGCGCCTGGGGAAACCGAGGGTAAATCAATTCCCCAAGTTTTGGCGTAACTTTGGTGTAGCTGTAATTCTTCTAACACACCACCAGCTAAAGCATGAAATGTTCTAAACCCATCAAAATCAGGCGCCTTTGCTGCTGCAATACTATAAGCGCGCGCGAAAGCTTCTAAAAAAAACGCATCTTGACCGACATAATAAGCAAACTTCTGTCGCGGTAAACTACCATCTCCAATACCACGAACAAAGGGATTATCCAAACAAGCTTGTGCTAAATCTTGATTGCGGCGCCAAAGGGTAGATGATATAGACATTAGAATTTTAGATTTTGGATTGGGCAAGAGAAGTACTATATATAATTTACTCCCGCTTGCACCTTCTCTTCTAAAACGGTAAAAACTGAAGTAACACAGATGCTACTCCGCTTACAAAGTCCATGAAGTTGGGTTTACCTGCACTAACTTCAGTGTCCTGGGGTGTTTTCAGCTGAGTGATAAAAGCTTGTGCAGTTTGAGTACCGTTGAGATTATTTTGATTTGTAAACATTTTCTCTGCAATTTGCGCGTCTTGGAAGGCGCCAGTACGATCAAATAGCTGGTAACGAGCAATACCGCGCGCTAAAAATGCTCCTGCATAATCTGGTTTAATCGCAATTGCTTGATTAAAATAATCAATAGCTTGCTGCTGGTTGCCTTTTTCGCCAGCTGCTACTCCTAAAGCATAAAACTCATCTGGTGTGGCTATTTGCGAAGGAATCCCTGCCGCGCCTTGTAAGTTGGCACTATTAAATGTTACGTTCGTTAATTCTACGTTGTACAGGTAGGCGTTTCTTAAATCTGTACCCGCAATTGTGGCGCCACCTAATTTTGCCCCGTTGAGATTGGCGCCGAATAAACTTGCACTAGTCAAATTCGCACCCCGCAAATCTGCTCCTGTCAAATTCGCACGACTTAGATTTGCAAGTGCAAGATTGGCGCCCGATAAATCAGCACCGGATAAATCCGCCATGACTAATCCGGCACCGCCAAGGTCGCAGTTTTGACATTGTTTGGTCGCTAGTAACTGTTTAAGATGTTCAGGGTTTGCAGCTTGAACTGCGGTTATAAAGCTAAGGGTAGTTAAAAATGTAACTGTTGCTATAATCTGGTTTTTCATAGAGCCAACGGCAATATGTCTTAGTTGATACCCAACCTTAACCTATGAAAATTGAGAATGGTAAGAACGTAACGCAATTAATCTAACAACCACCGTCCAACTTGCCGAGATAATATCAAATGAGTGTTCACCGATTCTAATTGCTGATTCGTATGCTTTTGAGACGGTATACTGATTTTTGTGAATACACTTAAGCTAAAGGTTAAACCGATAGCGAGCAGAAATTTCTCTAACATAGTTACACTCCACTATCACACAATGGTCAATCACACTTTTTTACTTAGATATTATTGTAAGTTTGTTTTCTTTTAACCTAAGTGATAGCTCTATGTCAATGAAGTGACTCACATCATTTTTACTTGTGATTTCAGTTACTAGTACCTTTTTATTGTGGAGCGGGCATCCTGCCCGCCTAACGCAAGGCACCGTTAAAAGACGCTCCATCTGTTTTGGCGCCGTTTAAGTTTGCTCCTTTGAGGTTTGCACCGCTAAGGTTAGCTCCTCTCAAGTCGGTATTACTCAAATTAGCGTTTGTTAAATTGGCTTGGGCAAGGTTTGCTCCACCCATATTGGCGCCACTTAAATCAACACCACTCAAGTTAGAATTTGCTAGATTTGCTCCACCCATCTGCGCTTGACGAAAACTTTTCCCCCGCAAATCTTCACCCTGGAAGTTTGCACCTCCATAATTTTTACGTGTATTGCTCGTTACTATAGTGATTTTTGGCTGTTCCGATTTTGTTGCTGTTACAGGTTTTTCTGGGATAGATGTATCTACAGGCGCCTCGGATGCATTACTGTCTGCAACAGATTCAGACGACACGCGCGTTTCTAAATTTGATGAGGTTGCTACAGGCTTTTCAACAGTTTTTAGTAGTAAATAGATACCTGCCCCTGCAACTAATACTGCTCCTGTTAGTACAGCAGTCAGGATAATAAGCAAACCTTGGCGCTGATTTTGCTTATGCATATTGATTTTATATAGGTAATAATGGGTAGTTCTAATTTAACTCTAATTTATTTATACATGGGTTATTTTATTCAGGCGGGATAATTTTTGAGCCATCTTCTTTACGTGGCGTTGGTTGTGTACGAACTGAGTTCCCAGCATCCCGTAGTATGAGCAGAGGAATAGTAAAGCTGCCAAGAACGCCAATAAATATAGCTAATATCCAAACCATAATACGGTTTGGCTTATAGTCTTCGCGCTGAATTTGCTGATATATCTGGTCATAACGCCATACGGCAAATATTATCGTCACAATACCAAGCACCACTAAACTAATACCCAAATTTTCAGAGTTGAAGACAGGATGCGGTATCGGGGGACGCTTAGTTGTCGCTGCATCTAGCTGACGCACGAATAATCCAAAGCGCGCGATTGCAAATCCAAACCCAATTAAAGCAATCGAAGTTCGCACCCAGGCTAAGAATGTACGTTCGTTTGCTTGATGTTCACGGATACGGTCAATTTTGCGTAATCTAGTCACACCTACTTCTTCGCCTAATAAAAGCTGACAAGAAGCATCATAAACGTTTATAGGATATTAGGACTTACGAAATTGGCACATATAAAGCGTAGGGTGTGTGACGCTACGAAAAAACTTCAACGGAGTTATAAGACTTGTAGCGTCACGCACCAAACAATAATTGTGACAGTAGCGTAAGTCCTAGATATTAAGCATATGAATCAAGTAATATTTTAGGGCGCCTTTAAAAGCAGCATAATTCCAAATAAGTGAAACTGTATTACCATACTTTCCAACTTCTCCGGAGCAATAAGGTTTATCAGAATATTTGAAAAACTTTATAATATTAAGTAATCGAAGTTCGCACCAAATGATTGTTACGCGCGCTAAATTTTCGCTTTCTAAGAATAAAATAAGACTTTGAGTTTCCGTAGGTGTCGTTTCACAACGGTAATATCAACACGGATGGCGAGAACCACAACAACGAAAATTTGAGCGGCAATTACATTCAAGGTAATTACTACGCTGGAGTCCAGAGCAACAACTATCCAGCAGCTAGTTTTGTAATAGGTGCGTCCTCCAGATAGCGCGCGTAAATCAGAATTTATCTAATGTTGTACGGAATTTGACTTCTTTGTCATGTATCAATAACTCGTGGTTTTAAATATCGTAGTGTTAATATCATGGAATCTAGATACGCAATACAACGTACAGCCTTTTTGAATGCCATATCTCAATTTGACTTATCTACGCTATCAGATAGTCTAAAACTAGAAATAAATAATCTATGCCAAGCTTTAAATTGCGAAGTCAGCGACAACACAATCAATTTGCTAGATAATGTGTTAGAAAAGTGCTTACCTCTCAAGGATTTGTACGAGAAAGAACAACAAACCCTAAAAATTACAACACAGGAAATAGAGCATAGCAAAGGCTTTTCACCTAGTAACGATAATTCCAAGTCAGAAAATTTATCAGCGGATAACTCAAATCCACCAATCGAAAAAAATATGCCCAATTCTAAAAAAAGGCGGCCAAAACCTCCTATTCCTGGTCGTCCTTTTAAAACTGAGAATGGTTTTGATTCTATCCCTCGTAAAGGTTTTCCTGTTCGTAATGATTCCCCAACCTCGCGAGATTTAGGACCGGGCAACTCAAATCCACCAACAAAAAAATAATCCGTTTACTCACCGGAATGCGCCAGTGTTAAAATCCGGCTCAAGAGCAAATACTTAAGTCTAAAATGTCTAATTTCTTGTTAATATACCGAGTTTTCGGTTTGTTGAGAATGGTGCATTCCGGTGAGTTTAAACATGAATCAAAACTTAACAAAATAAATTTATTAATATTTATGTTAATATTTAGTAGCAACAAACCAAGATGCTAATGTATGGAACTAAAAACTAATCAGAAATTAGGCTTGTATCAAAATGACAGAAATTATCTACCCAACTCTAGATTTATTCCTTTATCAACTTAGAAATGGTTTGGGCGATAACGATAAACAAATAGAAGCAAACCATCAAAGTTTCTGGATAAATCTACCAGACGATATCAAAGTTAATTTAGAGAAAGAATCATCAGCCGAAAATCCGGAGTATATAAAGCTTCTGGAATTATTAGACGTGGGTGTAAAAAAGCGCTTGAATGTTCATGAAAATAATTATATTCATAGCGATAAAAATTACAATTTAGAAGGATATTATTACCCAGTCCGTTTACATGATAGCTACGCTTTAATATTTGACACTTCTATTAATGATAGACAAAATGATCAGTCCGTAAATTCCTTCAAAATTCTAGTAAAACAAGCAGAAAATAAAAAAGGAAACTTGGGTAAAAGCTGGATGGCTTCAGGCTGTTTACCTACCGCTAACAAGCCAAACCCAGAAAAATTAGCTTCAGATATATATCTAGAATTATTTAACCAAGAATGTCAGGAACTATCACAAGGTAAATTTCTAGGTGCTACTTTATTTGAAATCTGGAAAGCACCGCAAAAATGGCAAGATGTAGAATCAGAAAATATCCATGTTTTAATAATACTTTATCCCAATCTTGGGACAATGGAAGTCGCCGCAGATTTTTATGGCGATTGGCTACGGCTATTATGTTCTCGGAATAAAATACTTTGGGAATATGCCTACAGTCAACAATTAACAAGAGAACTACAGCATGAGCTTAAATCTATCGTAGATCGCACAAAGCAAGTTAAAAACTTATATCCTAACAGTACAAATAAAGAATTTAACCTTCTTCAGCTAAACTCATTGCAAAAAATACTAATTGATAGTATTGCCACTCTCTCAGATTACGCGACAAAAATTTCATATTTAGAAATTCTTAAATCAGCTATAGACATAAACCTACAAGCCTATCATAAATACTTAAAAGATATTGAAATCAAAGCTAAACAAAAGCAAGATATAAATAATGAAGTAGGTGATACAGACTTAAAATGTTTAGATAAATTTACAGAAATAGTTAAGCTAAAATATAAAATTCAAGTCGAACAAGACTATACCAACTTAAGTGTAGGCTTAAAAATAGCCGAAGACCTGATAAACACAATTAGAGGGATTATCGAAATCGAACAAACAAAACGTGAGCGCAACCTCAACACTACTGTAGCAGTTGCAGGTATTGGGCTTGCCACCAGCCAGATGGCATCAGCAGTCATTCTCGCAACACCTAACGACTATCAACAGCATTTACGTTTTCGGTTAGAAGTATTCGGGTGGAGCGTTTTAATTGGTGCGGCCGCAGCTTTAATGACCTATGCTTTTTTGCGTCGAAAGTAAAAATTTACGTGGCGCCTGTATGATATAAGGTAAACACATTTCTTCCAAAGTTTTGGCAGATTGGAAAGTAAGTTTGCATAAATATGACATAAGTTAAGTCATAAGCAAGATTCCCGACCCTATTAAGAAGTCGGGAATCTATAGATATAAATAGGCGCCGTAAAACTTTGTTACTGCACGCTCCGGTTGAGAATCTGGGAAGCAATAAGCCAGAAGTCCAACCCACTTAGATTTTTTCAATCATCAAATCGGATTCCGATATTAACCATTAACTAACATGCTCTAGCAACAGGTTATTTAATACTTAATACTTTTTTACTGGTTTATGAGCCTGCGCCTCTGCTTCTAACTGAAGCAGCGCTTGTTCAAGCTCTTCCCCCGCTTTGTCCATCTCCAAACAAGCTTTTTTTACTTTTTCTGCAGTAAGTCTAACTTTTGCTATGTCCGGTTGTACTTTTGAACTACTCATGATAAACCCCAATCATTTTTGATTTCTTGAATACTACGTAAAAAAGCTGGAATTGTGTTTTGAATGCTTACAATTCTATCACTGATTATAGTCAGTGAATCACCAGTTGCTCTTGGTTGAATCGATGCTATTCTTAGCATTGCATTTGTTAACTGTGAGTATCTGTCCGAAACTCGCTGTCTAATGTCAGCGAGTGACTCCAAAGCACCAATCGTCATTTCCGTTTCATTGAATCGCTGCAATATTTCGTACTCAACTGACGAAGATTCATTTGCAGTTAAGAGCAATTGCGGCAATATTTCCAAGAAACTAGCTAATATCTCTTCAGGTATTTGTGCCATAATTATGTAGCAAATTTTACTTTTGTTGTGTTTCAAGTAGAGCTTCTCATGCATTTTTGCTTAATAAATTTATTTTCTCTTATACCATTGATGTCAATGGATATTAATGGATAAAGACACATATAATCGTGAAAACATCAACAGTCAGCAATGCCTTTATATTGCTAAGGTAGTATTGTGGAAATCGTAAGACTGGTAGCAATATGCACGTGAGAGATAAGGCTGGACGTTTTTCAGAATCTCCTGATAGCTTGCAAGCAAAGGCGATTGGTTTGCGTTTGCCTAAAAAGTATTACCCGCATTTTGAAGCTTTAGCTAAAGCTCGTGGACTTTCGCTAGCTGAGTTAGCTCGGTTAGCTTGTCTTGATTACTTGGAACGCAATATTGAAGAAACCAGTCAATAAAAATGCATCCAGTTATCATTACTGAATGCAAACGTGCTTATCTGATGTTATTAATTTTGGAGAGTAGGCACTAATTCTCTCTTCTCTGTGTAAAGACGCGATTAATCGCGTCTCTACGTGCCTCTGTGGTAATAAATACTCTTTGTTGTGTGTGGGTAGGTCAGGCAAGATGCCGTTCCCTACGGGTTTATCCTAGAAACCAGAGACCTCTGACTGCTACGGCGCCTGCAAATGCTGAGACTGCGAGTGATGTAACAGCGGTGCCGAAAAGCCACCAAGCTGCGTCTGCCACTGCTTTTTTGGTGTCGCGCGCTTGTTTTTTGGCGTTTTCTTTGATTTGGCTTAGGCGTTTTTGTGTTTCCGTTTGAATTAGTTCTGCGCGTTGTAATACACTGTCGCGTGTAGATTCAATACGGTTAATAATCTGGTTTGCTTGCTCAGAGGAAATATCTTCGCGCGAGGATAGCACTGCTACAAGTGTATTGCGGTCAAATTGACTCAAACGCGCGCGCAATGCATCAAAACCTGCTTGTGGGTCGTCGAATAGCTTAGAAAAGTCTTGTTGAATACTTTCGTAGTTAAGTTCTGGACGGTCGAGCGAGTTGAGGTAGCTGCGGATTTTACCAAAGGTACTATCAAGAACTTGCTGGACTCGCTGTTGAATTTGCTGGAACTGTTCGACTATTGAGTCACGTACCGATTCAATTTGTCCAACGATGCGATTTGCTTCTTCTTCAGAAATGTCTTCCCGTTGTGAGAGCAGTGCTATTAAAGTTGAACGGTCGATTTTTGAAATTCGGTCAGTCAAACTACCAACTCCAGCACGAGGGTCTTGGAGTAACAACGCTAGGTCACGTTTTATTGCGTCTGGGTTGAGTTCTTCTTTGTTGGTGTTCCGCAGGTAGTTCTCTAAGTTTGCTTCAAAGTCGGCAACTCGTTTTGTCGCGCGTTTTGCCAAACGTTGCGGCGCCCGTATAATATTGTTGACGCTGGCTTGGAACGAATCAATAATTTGGTTAATTTGCTCGGCACTCAAATCACCACGTTGAGTTAATAAGACAACGAGTGTTTCACGGTCAAATTGTGAAAGTCTTTCGCGTAATGCTGCTGCACCTTCTTTGGGGTCGTTGAGTAGTTTTTGCAAGTCGCGTTGAATACCTTCAGGATTGAGTTCTTCTAAGTTGGTGTTGCGAAGATACTCGGTAATAGTAGTCAGCGTTTGGTCGTACTGTTCTTTTGCTTTTGCTGCTGCTTTAGAAGGCACCTGAAGAATACTTTCGCGTACCGATTCCAAATTGTTTAAAATCTCGTTGACTCGTTCTTCACTCAAATCTTGACGCTGCGAAAGCAGTTTTACTAATGTCTCACGGTCAAATTGCGATAAACGTACACGTAATGCACTGGCGCCAGCTTGCGGGTCATCGAGTAAAGTTCTAAAATCACGCTGAATACCTTCAGGATTTAGTTCTTCTAGGTTAGTATTGCGTAAGTAATCTTCGACTCGTTGACGCAGTTCTTGTGCTTGGGTTGTAAGTTGTGATTGTAATTCGCGCGCTTGGTTTAAAACTCGGTCGCGAACTCCTTCAAGTTGACTTACTATATTATTGGCTTCTTCTTCGCTTAAATCTTGACGCGAAGCAAGAACTTGTACTAATGTATCACGGTTGATATTACCGAAGCGTTTGCCTAACTCATCAGCATTTACTTGTGCGTCTTCGATTAAATTGCTGAAGTTTTTCTCAATTGCTTCTGGAGTAAGTTCGTCTTTATTCGTAGAACGTAAGTAGTTTTCTACTCGACCGCGAAGTGACTGTGATTCTTCTTCATCGTGAGAATTGTTCACCATTTCAAAGACATATGAACGAACACTTTCAAACTGTTCGGAAATCTCTTTAACGCGCGCTTCGCTAATGTCACCACGTTGTTTGAGTAAGTTCGCAAAGTATTCAGTGTCTAATCCTTCAATCTGTCTACGAATTGCACTTGGCGCCGCATTGGGGTCAAAAATAACTTCGTGGAATTCGTCTTTAATCGTTATCCGGTTGAAATGCCAAGGCAGTGAATATAGAATATACTCTTCTATATCTTCCTTGATTGTATTATCTTCTGTGCTATTGGTGACTTCACTGGCAACTACAGGTACTGTCGTAGCAACTTTATCCTTTGCTTTTTCACCCAGTTGTTTTAATTGATTGGTAATTTTGTCGATATCGACATCTTTAACTTTGCCTTTGATTTCTTGCAATTGATTTGTAACTCTATCAATATCAACCTTGGAGAAATCAATTTTATTAAGTACTGTTCCTGCAACGTAGCTCAAACCTGTCCCTACAGCAGCTTCAACTAGGCCACCTTTAGAAGAACCATTACCATTCCCATTTCCAACAGCTACTAACTCTTGTAAACGGGCGCCAAGATTTTCAGGTTTTAAATCATCAGAACTTGCAGACTGAAGTAAAGTAATTACTTGGTCAGTTGGGTTTTTACGGGTAGTTGCAGAAAGCCAAGCAGCTTCTAACTGGTCTGCAATGCGGTTAACATCGCTTTTAGAAAAGTCTGTACGACTGCTAATTAAATCAACAAGTGTTTGGCGATTGACATTTTTTAATAAGTCGCTATTACCAAGAGATTCAAAATCAATATCTTTCAACAGTTTATCGAACTGACCGCGAATCTCCTTTAGATTCAGATTGGGTAATTGCAACCCGCTCAAAGAACTTTGAAGAGTGTTTTTAATGCTCTCCGCGTCAAACTGTAGCGTTAATTCCCTACGCACAGCAGCAGCAATATCTTCAGCAGTCGATACCGCTTGGTTCTTAGCAACGTTGGCGCCAATAGCAGCAGATGCAGTTCCCATCAACCCTTTCAAACCAGAGTTAGCTGTATTGACAATTGCACCAATTAATGAACCAACCGCATTGGAACCTAACCAGGTAATGAGCGCGAAAAATGCAGCCCAAATTACTACACCAATAATAGAGCCTAATGATGCGCTTTCGATTAAGCTTAGTTTCACAGCTAGAAAACAAGCACTTCCTAATGCTAAACTAACAGTAAAAAGTGCCCAGGCACCAACTTTAGCTTCAATCGCACGAATTTGATTGCCAACAGTGTCGGTATCATCATCACCTACATTGGCGCCCCCAGAAATTCCTACCGCTATTGATAAGTTAGTTAATAGCAATTGAAATGCAATTGCCATCAGCAAACCAGCAAATAATGCGACTAAAAGCTTTGGTCCAGAAAACATTACCGATGCTTGTTCTGGTGTAATTTCCTCTGTTACAACCACAGATAGCAATCCTAACGAAGAGTAGGATTGAAGTAAATTACCTAATTGATACATATTATAACCTCAATCTACAATTTAGCTCAACTTGCAGAAACTTTTATGATGTCGAAATGTCGAAACAGTTCAATGTTAATTCGATATTAAGTTTACGCGATGCGTTAGATTAATAACTGAACAGATAATCTTACCTTAAAAGGGTAACTCTATCGAATGATGCTTACACAAATAACCTAGCGGCTGAAGTTTGTAATTGTGACTTCCTAAAGGAATAAATATTAACGCTAATACTAATACCAAAAGTTAGATTGAATGATAATTAGAGTTTATATGAAGAATTGTAAAGAGAAATAATTGTTAAAAAACAAATAAAATCAAAAAAAGAGTTAAGCGAAAAATTAAAAAACACAGAATATAACTTTAGATAGAGACTAAACTCTAGCAATCGATTGATGAAAAATAAACTAAAGTAAAGTAAAACTTAGTTAGTGAAGTCGAGAAGTTAAATTTAGACTTGATTAAACCCAGTAAATAATAATTTAATTGTGGGGGAGCTAGTATGGTAGCAGGATTGCACAGAAGAGCCGTAGGTGTGTTTTCTCATCGGCGAGATGCGGAAAATGCGCTGCACGAATTGAGAAATTCTGGTTTTGCGATGGATCGTGTATCGGTTATTGCCCAAGATATTGACGGTAAGGACAATATTGCTGGTGCTGAGGTTCACGACCGAGTAGGCAATAAGGCAGATGAAGGTGCATCGCTTGGTGCGTTATCTGGCGGTACATTAGGCGGTTTGACAGGCTTGCTGGTTGGTTTGGGTACACTGGCAATTCCAGGTGTTGGTCCAATTATGTTAGCTGGCGCCGCTGCAACAACAATTGCAACTACTTTAGCTGGAGCAGGTATTGGTGCAGCAGCAGGTTCTTTGATTGGCGGTTTGGTAGGTTTAGGAATTCCAGAGGAAGAAGCGCGCGGTTACAACTCACGAGTAGAGCGCGGACATTATTTAGTCATCGTAGATGGTACTGCTTCTGAAATTGCGAAAGCTGAAGCAATTATGCGTCGTCATGGCATTGAAGATTACCAGGTTTATGACCAACCCAGACGTGATTATGATACAGCGGATGTAGTACCAGTGCCTATCATCGCAAATCCTGTATATGACGCAGTTGCGGCTCATCCTGCTGCTGTAGTTCCCCCAGTTTATAATTCTGATTTTCGTTCATCGAACCCATTACATCGCGGCAGACGAATAATTGGTGTATTTGAACACCGTCGCGATGCGGAAGCAGCTTTAACGGAACTCCGCGATGCTGGTTTCTCACTCGATGAAGTTTCCATCATTGGTAAAGATACTAGTGGCAATGTAAATCCTCTAGGCAGTACAACTGCTAATACAGATTTACGTGGTAATAAAGCAGATGATGGCGCCAAAGCGGGTGCAGCAACAGGTGCAGCTTTAGGTGGTTTAGGTGGTTTATTAGTCGGTTTAGGTGCGTTAGCAATACCCGGAGTTGGGCCAGTACTTTTAGGCGGAGCAGCAGCAACGGCACTCGCAACCGCAGCAACAGGTGCAGGTATTGGCGCCGCAGCAGGTGGTATTACTGGTGGACTTGTTGGTTTAGGAATACCAGAAAACAAAGCGCGCGTTTACAACGACAAACTCAACCGAGGCGACTATATAGTTATGGTTGATGCCACCGATGATGAAGTTCGTCGTGCTGAAAGTATTCTCAAACGCCACAATATTCAAGACTACGATGTCTTTGATGCCACTGATGTTAGTGCGTCACGTCGTGAAAGACCTATTATGGATACCTCGCGCACTGACTATACGACTACTACCAATACTGTTGATAGTGATGCATCTGTAATCGTTATCGACCGTCGCGACGAAACAGTGTAACCCTATCCCTTCATTTCAATTAATTACCAACCAAATCGAACAGTAAAAAAATGAAAAAGCTAACCTTACTCTTTATTAGCAGTGTTCTTGCTCTAGGTACTGCAGCCTGTCAACAACCTACTAAAACCAGTGCAGATGCTCCAAACAATCCTGCAACCGATGTTAATCAAGTTAAAACACCTAGCGCTGATTCAAGCGAAGCAGCTAAAGAAGACGCTCAAAGTGAAACCCGACGCAAGCAATTAAATTCTAATATTCGCGCTAAGGAGCAACAAAACAACATCGCAAATGATGGTTCCAGCACCAAGCGGAATGGAACTGCGCTTGGAAGCGAAGTTGGCTCGAAGTTAGAAGCAAATATTCCTGGTGGTGCCCTTACTGTAAAAGGCGAAGATAACGGTACAGTGACAGTTACTGGAACAGTGCCCAAAAAAGCGCAACTTGCCAAAATTGAACCTTTAGCGAAAGAAATTAAAGGTGTTACTAAGGTAGTTGTAAACGCAAAAGCTACCGAGTAAATGGATTTAGATGCATTAAGGGTGTATACACTATAACTAAGTTTAATAATTAGTACACCGACCGTAGGAAGATCAACAAACCTATCCTACGGTCGGTGTATGCATTGGTCACCTGAATTAATATCTAAAATAGAATAAAATAGAAAAAATTATTGGGAACTACTATGGAAACTGAAGAACAAGCGCAATACATTAATCCTGATATTAATCCTGACACTAATCCTACTACCGTAAACGGCATTGGAACCGTTGAAACTGCTGTAATCGATGATTTACCGAAGCTGCCACCAGCATCCGAATCAAAGACAACTATTCAAGTACAGCAAATAACCGATAAAATAGCCGTTTTCCTCGCACGCTTACCCGATTATGTCGGTAACTTTTTTAACGAATACAAGCCGCAGATTAGTACTATTGCAATAATATTTGCAGCTATTATTTCAGTAAAACTTGTACTAGCAGTACTTGATGCAGTCAATGATATTCCATTGTTTGCAACATTATTTGAGCTAGTTGGTATCGGTTATGCTACTTGGTTTGTTTCCCGTTACCTGCTCAAAGCTTCAACCCGTCAAGAGTTATTATCTGATTTTAGCAATTTCAAAAACCAAATTCTTGGTAAATAAGTATAAATTGCTTCAATAACAGATTCTATAGAGACGCGATAAATCGCGTCTCTACATTTTATGTATCTTATGGTTGATAAATTTAACCGAAAGAACTAATATAATTCACCTCTAAAGATAGTGTATTTTAAGCTACGAAAACCTTAATCTGATTCTAGACGTAAAAAAATTGTATTAATCAGGACAGATTATTATGGCAAACAATGTTAACAAAGGAATTGATTCACACGAACGTGCAGAAAGAGACCAGTACGACAGAGGTATTATTCCTGCAGAAACAGCAGCACGTAAAGAGCGTGAAGGTGAACTATACAAAACAAAGCCAGACGATGAAACAGAGCCAGATAGTATTCGTACCGCTGATGGATACACTGTAGACAATGAAGGTTTAGTTAACAATTATGCAGTTGAACCAGAAATGTATTATGAAACACCTGGTGACGCGCGTAAAGTAGCTGAAGAAGACGAACAATTACGTGCCGAAGAATTAGCGGAAATCAACGATGGCAGCGAGGGCGAATTAACAACGGATAGTGACAAGCGCGGTAAAGGTACAGGTGCTGTTTAATATTAGAGTAGAGACGTTACATGTAACGTCTCTACATGGTTTTATATATTCAACCACCCACTATAAATGGTTCCATTTCATACTGATTCCATTGTCGCTGATACCATTCTGTAATCATCGGACGCACTATAAATTTAGGCACCTCTCCAGCTTTTACATCTATACGTAAACATGAATATGGGCGCCTTTTTTGCGAAGATTGTCCGTTACGACCAACAAACAAGCGCGAACTAGCAACTAAGCGCTGTTGACCGTCAAATGTTTCCATCAAATCATTACCTTCTGGACGCTGACGACGCAAGCTAAAACCACTACCGCCGCAAACTATCCAATTAATACCCGAATCACCGTATCCAGTATCTTGAGTTTGTAAATATTCTAAACAATGCGCGTGACCGTTTAATACTAAATCAACAATAGGACGGTCGTTCCTTAATGAATTTACTTTAACTGCTACTTTCTCAAACACTTCACGTAACCGCTTACGAACAGCTAAAGTTTGTGCTTGCTTCCACTTTGTTGCTTCAGTTACATAAGGTGGATGGTGAAAAAATACCACTCTTCCCCTTACATCTTTATTTTGCCAAGACTCTACTAAAGAAGCACGAAACCATTCGAGTTGTTCGGTGTCGGTAACGCTTTGATTTTTAGGCGCCAGTTGCTTTTCGATATCAAAAGCCATTTCATCTATTTGTGTAAGTCTCTGGTGCAAATCATCAAGTTCTTCAGCTTCGTTGGGTTTCGACGGGTCAAGCTGAGATATTCTAGCGACAATTTCCTCCTTTTGCTGTTCTAACTCTTGAAGATGTTGTTCAAGGTCTTGACGTTGTATCACACCTTCACTTGTTGTTGGTATTGGTAACGGGTCGTTGAATGTATTAGAATCAAGAGCAAAAAAATCTATATTCCCATAGCGAAACGTATAATACCGATTAGGTAGACGAGTAAATTTACCTGGTTCATACCTCAAACAATAACCACTATCGGTTTTTGCGTCGTAGTGGTTTTCAAGGTGTTGTTTTAATTTTTCGTCAGAATTAAAAGCTTTGAGATAATCTACAAAGGCTTTTGCATAGGCATCACCTGCCCTCGAACCATGCCAACCAACATCTAAGTCAAGCTTTGATTTAAGTAAACGCCGAATTGGCATTGTACCCAAAGATACAATACTCCAAAATAAGGGCAAATCATAATAATCGTGATTTCCAGGTACAGGGAGTATTGGTAGCTTAAAGGTCATTTTGTCGTAAGCAATGTTTTTATAATGTTCGGCGCCGACAAGAAACTCACGGTAAGGTTTAATAAAGTTTTGCTGGTAGTATTCGCTAGACCCGACCAGATATATAACGTCACCAGTGTGCAGCATAAACCGACACTGGTCATGATGGGGAAGCATTAGTTTAGCGACTTGACGCTGTGGGTTATGAGAAGTATGTGACCCAGCACCACTATCACCAACTACAAGAAATGAAAATTCTCTGTCGTCAGCTTTTCCATCATTGAGTACAAATTTTGTTTGGTCAATACCTCTACTGACTAACAATGGGTCTTGCCATCGTACTCGTTGATTCATTCTACGAATTTTCTCACCAATCGCAACTTCAGAGGCTAGTTTCATAATTCTATTAGCCGGTATTGGGCATTCTTTATTTTCCTATTTTTCCTCAATTACCAAATTGGGCAGCCCTTCAAGCTTTTCAACTGGTTCTGGTTCCTCTACAGAAGGAACAAAGATTTGCAGAGCTTTTGGAATGCACTTTATTTCAACTGGTGCTGCTTCCAAAACTTCCCCATCAACAACAACTTTTTGAGGAGGATTAGTTGTAATTTTAAATTGTTTTGCGCGCATATAGCCAACGTCATCACGTTCGGCGCCATTTCCTGATGATGCATTTTGAAATAGATGAATAGCAGTTGCAATAGCTGCGGCTTTATTCGCTGGCGCCACAATTGTCATATCCAACAATCCATCATCGATAATTATACCACCAGAACCTTGAGCCAGTACTGAAGTAGGTGGCGCCGCATTGGCAACAGTTACTGCTGCTGCGGTCGTTTTAACTATTTTGGTTTCGGTTTCGATTTCAACGTCAAAGCTTTCTAACTCTCTTAACTCTTTTAACCCTGCGAGTAAATAAGCTATTACACCCAAACGATTTTTAGCTTCGCGGTCAGCAGCTTCGACAGCTTCCGCTTCAAACCCAATACCAGCAAGCAACACCATTGGATACCCATTACACTCAGCAGCATCAATTGTTCGCGTTAATCCTTGTAAAATAACTTCACAGGCGCCTGCAATTGTATCAGGAATTCCTAACGCATTTGCGAAAGCATTCGCCGTACCGCGCGAGATTACCCCAAATTTTACATCTTTACCAATAACAGCTTCCGCAGCAGCACTAAGTGTACCATCTCCTCCAGACGCGATAATTGTATCAACACCACGCTCAACAGCTTCTGCTGCAAGTTGATTGGCGCCGACTTCTTTAGAAGTTACTTTAATATCAAGATTTATTTTTGGTTCTAGAAGAGAGCGAATCTGTGCTAAATCAGCTTCTGGGTCACCTTGACCAGCAACGGGGTTAAATATAAGACAAGCAGAACGGTTCATAGGAAACTCTATAGAATAAATAAATTTTTAATATATCTCTAGTAGCTAGTAAGCATATTATTTACATATACAGAGTGCTTTAGTCTTCCTTCTGGCGATAGGTTTAACACTCATCCTCATTGCTGAACCCATAGTTCAAACTAAAGAAATTTATCAGTTGTTTTTATCAGTTGTTTTGGCGCCTACATCTTAACCACCAGAGGCAAATCATAGTACTAGCAAATATACCAGGTATTGTATTTGCCTCTGGTACTGATACTGGAGGTGTAGCTCTTGTAATTGTGGCTTCAATAATACTAATGCTTTGATAAAATCTAGGATTGCGACTTTCTTCTCTAGAATAACTCCCACCGAGAAAGGCACCGAATGGTGCAGATAGACTAGATGCTTCTGATGGTGCAAAGTTGAGGTTAAACTGTTCAAAAAAGTCTGGAGAAAGGTTGGTTGTTAAAGATAAACTAACTTTATTTTGGTCAGTACTAATATTTTCGCTTAGGAAAAAAGTTTTACTACCACCATTAAAGCTTACGTTTGACAGTACAAGATTTGATGATTCTCTAGTTGTAGTGGCGCCAGTAAAGAACCCACCTTCCAAACCATCAATAGGACACTGTATAAACTCAGTAGGAATTAACGTACTAGAGCATGAACCATTATTACCAAAGCGTCCAGAAAAATTGTAGCTTATAGCAAAAGCAGTATCAATGAAAGTGAAAGCAAGGGTAGAAGAGGCGCCTATCGTAAAAAGTAGCTTTGCTAATTTGGTATACATAAAGCCTAATTTTATTTATGAAACAAAATAATACCTCATTTTGCCACAATTGATCCCCCTAAATCCCCCTTAATAAGGGGGACTTTAAAATACTCTTAGCCCCCCGATCCTGCGGGGGGTTGGGGGGATTTTCTCACTAAACACTACTAACCCTTGACCCAGCTATTGTTTCTTTTTATACTAATAAATCACAAACATACATTAAAAGCGCATCTATCATTAATGAACAAACAAAAATTTGTTAGATACTTTTCACCAGTAATAGAAGCATTAACAGAATTAGGAGGCTCCGGTCGTCTCTCTGAAGTTAGAGAATTTATTTTCATTTTTAATGATGGCACCTACCCTAGTTTAACCCACTGCAAATCCCGTATATTGTCTAACAAATGGTTCATGAAAAGCCAAAACTATATCTTCTTTTGGAACTCCCAACTTAACTAACTCCGTCGCCATCCCAACCTCAGTTCCATCATGTTGAATCCAAATTTTTCCATCAATTATATCTAAATGTAAAACACACCCGTACATCCGGCGCCTATTTTCCCACCCAGCATAAACCACTTGATAGTGGTCACGTACAGTATCAAAAACTAACTCTGATCTAACCTCACTATCAGAAGAACCCTCGCTAACGTAATCGGTTAACACTTGTTGAATATATGCTCGGTAGAACTCTATCTTTTCCATTCTAAAATATCCTCTTTTTTCGGGTCATAAATCATCAATTCAATCTGGAGTTGTTGAACAACCTTTTGCACAAATTGTAGTTGAAAAAAAGTTTGATAAGTTCCAATTGGAACAGCTAAATACAAAGCACGCTCAGGTTGCTTTTCTTCTAATGCTACGCGGTAATTATAAAATTGACCAACAGCAGTATGAAATTCACTAATATTTGACGGATTAATAAAACATTTAATTTCAACAGCTATTTTCTCTCCTTCTTTTTCTGCTGCTATTACTCTTTCCGCTCCTAAATCTATTTGCATCTCAACCCCACCAGCTTTAATTACGAATGGGTCTCCTGTGATCACCCAACCTTCCTTCTCAAGACCTTTACGAACTGCATAGTGAAAGACATCTCTAGCCATCCAATAGCAACCTATAATATAAAATCTATTTCCAATGATATTTATAAGTATAGCAAAAACACTTTAAACTAGCTTAATTTTAAACGCGCTAGTTTAGCCTTAAAACACCGTGGGTCACCAAAAATATTTGTAGGAGCGCGTCTATCTCAAAATGCTGGATATCACAAAGCAGGGTAGTATGCTAAAAACCGTAGAAGGTATTTATCAAGATGGCCAAATTAAACTAACCGAGATACCACCAGACATAAGTGTGCCAACTTTCAGGGTCTCTTTGCTTGAAAGCTTCATCTTTTTCGATTACAGCTATAGCATATTCAAATTTCCTTGCATAGTCTTTACTGTACTCATACTGCTTTTCATTTTTAATCATGGTGCCCACCTTAATATTTTCATGCCCGATTATGGCTGCAAGCCATAATCTAATAGCTTAAGTCCATTAAAATGGACTGATGATGCTTTACTCAATATGTAAGATTAATCACACTGTTGTATGTAAGGGTTTACAGCTACAAGAGATAAGTTTAATTCTATACTTGTAGTTTGCGATGTTCAACACGAAGCTGATGTACACGCATTTTTCTATAATCTATTACTAATAGTAAAGCGTTTTTATTGTTTACGCAGCAAAGATATAGAATAAACATCAGAATACCTTCATAAAGATAATTTCATTGGGAGACACCCACCACCAAACGACCCAATTCAAAGCTGAAACGTCCTAGCGCACGGAGGATAAAATATACTCCTTTGTCCTTTTAGGATACAGAAGAGCGAATAGTGCTTATTACCCCTCAATATCACGATTTGCCTACGACAATGAATGCGTCATTTCCGTAAATTTAGAGATTGTAAATTATCGGTCTCTACACGCCAGTTTTTATAAAATAATGGGCGCCTCCGAATCGCCAGCAGTACCCTATTATATTGAGGGGCGCCTGCTATACTAAAACAATGGTAAATTTAACTGTACAGCTTCCCCACCATGCGACTGTGTTTTTTTAGTGCTTTGTTTAACGGTTTTGGTTTCTAACGTAGTAGGTTCTACACAAATGTCGTCTGCTGCGATAGTATTTACATCTAGCAGTTGACGTACTGCTGTTTCCATTAGTTTTTCGCTATCAGCTACAGATTGTTTGAGTTGCGCTTCTAAGAGTATACGGTTTTCACCTTTAGCTATAGCTTCAATAGTCTTATTTATAGCAATTTCCTGGTAGTATCTTGGTTTCTTCCCACTACCATCATCATAATAGTCCTGAGTTACGATGGCTTCAATGCCGCTATCTATTCCTTTATAGTTACAATACCGTTGCCATAGTTCTTGTGGAGATGGAAAAGCATCAAGAGAAATTTCTCTTTCTTTAATTCCTGCGGTGATAGTAAAGTCATGCTCTATAAAAGCATCACCGTTTGAACTGTAAGCAAAAGGCAAATCTAGTATTTCTGCATATTCTAACGCTTGTTGTATTCCGGCGCCGACACTTTGGTTATTATCTTTGGCTTCAATTACAGCAATAGGAATATTAGGTTTATAGTACAGGATGTAGTCCGCACGTTTGCTTTTACCTCGATTTACTATTTTACCTTGTACGTATACGCGACCTTTGGTAAAAGATACTTCTTCCCGAATTTGGGTGTGTAAATTCCATCCTGCTTTGGTTACAAGCGCAGGTGTAATGTATTTGCTACAAATATCTCGTTCACTTAGGTGTTTTTTGTTTAATGGTTGCATCGAGTTGAGCTAATGGCGCCTTGTATGGCTATGAATAATGATTGTTTTTATACTTTAGCTTACTCAATAACCGATGTGTTTATTTCATTTGACACCATTATGACACCCTCAAGGGTGTCTCTATACGAACGAAGCCCACCTGCGTGGGCTGTAATACAATTTGAGTTGAGGTGCCTAAATATAGCAACCCTAAATCATTTATAAAATTCTTCTCTTCTTTGCGTACTTTGCGTCCTTTGCGGTTCGATATACCAACATTATTTTTTTACAATTCAATTAGGATTGCTATAGCATTAATGTATATTGAGTAGCGCCAACTCCTCTCTGTTACCTCTGTGTCTCTGTGGTCATTATTCTTACTGTCAAAAAATTGACTGCACAGGCGCCTTGGCCTATGCTACGTTTATGTTTCTGGATGCACGTTTTGTAATAAAGTAAATAGATTACTTGTAATGGGCGCCGACAAAGAACGAAGGTGGCGTGTAAGGAACAAAAATGTCACAAAATATTAGAAGTCAGGCTATAACCCAAGGGGTGCAGCGTTCACCAAACCGCGCGATGCTGCGTGCTACGGGTTTTCAGGATGAGGATTTTAATAAAGCTATAGTTGGCGTTGCTAACGCCTACAGTACCATTACCCCTTGTAACATGGGGCTGAATGATTTGGCGGTACGCGCGCAGGATGGTATTCGTGCCAGTGGTGGAATGCCGCAGGTGTTCGGTACGATTACCGTTAGCGATGGTATTTCTATGGGAACTGAGGGAATGAAATATTCCCTGGTGTCGCGCGAGGTTATTGCTGACTCTATCGAAACCGCTTGTAATGGTGAGAGTATGGATGGAGTACTCACTATTGGCGGGTGCGACAAAAATATGCCAGGTTCGATGATAGCTATTGCTCGGATGAATATCCCAGCTATTTTTGTTTACGGTGGTACGATTAAACCCGGTAGTTATAGAGAATGTGATTTAACTGTTGTTAGTTCGTTTGAAGCTGTCGGCGCCTATAAAGCTGGTAAAATCCCCGAAAGCGAATTAATAGAAATTGAAAAACGCGCTTGTCCAGGCGCCGGTTCGTGTGGTGGTATGTATACAGCAAATACCATGTCATCAGCATTTGAAGCAATGGGTATGAGCTTACCTTATTCTTCCACAATGTCAGCCGAAGATGCGGAAAAAGCCGAAAGTGCCGAAAAATCTGGTTACGTTTTAGTCGAAGCAATTAAAAAACAGCTTTTACCTCGCCATATCATCACCCGTAAATCTATCGAAAACGCCATTTCGGTAATTATGGCAATTGGTGGTTCAACCAATGCAGTTCTACATTTTCTTGCTATTGCCCACGCTGCGGAAGTACCTTTAGTACTAGATGACTTTGAAACTATTCGCGCACGTGTACCTGTACTATGCGATTTAAAACCCAGTGGTCGCTATGTCGCAACAGACTTACACCGTGCAGGTGGCATTCCCCAAGTTATGAAAATGCTACTTGACCATGACTTATTACATAGCGATTGTATTACTATTACCGGGCAAACAGTAGCAGAAACCCTTAAAGATATTCCTTCTGAACCACCTGCAAATCAAGATATTATCCGTCCTTGGTCAAAGCCAATGTACGCACAAGGACATTTAGCGATTTTAAAAGGTAACTTAGCAACCGAAGGCGCCGTTGCTAAAATTACAGGTGTCAAACTTCCACAAATAACAGGCCCAGCGCGCGTGTTTGAATCAGAGGAAGAATGTTTAGATGCTATCCTCGCCGATAAAATCAAACCAGGTGATATATTAGTCATCCGCTACGAAGGTCCAAAAGGTGGCCCCGGAATGCGCGAAATGCTTGCTCCCACTTCCGCTATTATTGGCGCCGGTTTAGGTGACTCGGTAGGATTAATTACTGATGGACGCTTCTCTGGTGGTACTTATGGCATGGTCGTTGGACACGTGGCGCCTGAAGCAGCAGTTGGCGGTACAATCGCACTGGTACAAGAAGGTGATAGCATTACTATCGACTCACCCGCGCGGTTGTTGCAGTTGAATATATCTGAAGAAGAACTTGTAGACCGTCGCGCTAACTGGAAACCAAAACCACCACGTTACACAAAAGGTACTTTGGCTAAATATGCCAAATTAGTTGCTTCGAGTAGTTTGGGCGCCGTAACTGATTTACATTTATTTGATTAAAAATTGTAGGATAGGCGTCTCGCCTGTCCTAGAGGGTAATTTATTTTTTGGACTATATTTTATTTTTATTGAAAAAAAAGATATTTTTTGCTAACTTTATTCATTAAACAGTCTAAAAGAGTGCCCTAAAATTGTGTAATCTGTAGTTGGACTCCGGAATCTAGTTTGGGTACTATAAAATACTGAAGTTTTTCAGCTAATTCAGGTGTTTGTGTTTTTTCTACCGTTGGACATTCTCTAAAAAACGAACCTGGGTTATTAAGTATTTCTTTCGCATCAATTTTACGGCATTGGTCTTCGCGTACTATAGATATTGAGTTAGCTGATTGATTTAAAGCGTCTGCTTTCTCTATGCGATTACCCCAGTTTCTATCGATTGTTGCTGGTTGCGTCGTCAATATTCCTACTTGATTATATTCTGATGTTTCACCAGTACTCAATGTATTCGCGTTCTGGGCAAAAGCGCGCGGTGTTATTATATTTAGCGTTATACCCGTTACAATAACTATCATTAATGATTTTTTTAACATAAATTTAAGCTTTGATTCCCATTGTCGGCCTATATTAACGAGTATAGCTACAGGGCATCAAAAATGTAACTGGGATTGTTGTTAATAAATATATAAGTTTTAGTAGGAATTTTATAGATAGTTAAGTACAGTTGATTCTTTACTATTTGTTAATTTATTTACAGTGAAAATACTTAGCAACGGATACAACGGATGTAACGGATGGTTTAGAGTACCCTAACAAAAAATATCCATTTGTAATCCCGTAGGATATCTGTCCCAGATGTCCGACAAATAAACGGAAGAAACAATCAGGCGCCTAAGAGAAGGATTACAATCAAAAAAATTACCCATCCGTTACATCCGTTATATCCGTTGCCTAATTCCAAGCCGGATGTGATAGCAGTGAGGCAATTACACGCACACCGCGAAGCTGGTTTGATAAAGGTAAGTGACCTCTAGGCGCCTTTAAGTCCCAGATAAATTCATTCGGGTATCTTGTCCAGTTATTACCTGACTTCCAACCGATTTTTGTCCAGACGTTATCCCAGTTTTTGCCGAGGGAAAGCCAAATTTCACGCTGTACAGAAAAACCAAATTTTCCTTCTGAGTGAATAACCCATAACTGGTTTATAGTTCGTAAATCGGAAGAAGGAAAATTTTCTACCTCAGTAAAGTATAACCACTTACGCGCGGTAGCAGCAGGCCCCGCAAGTTCGCACATTTTTTGAATTGTCATTTTGTCGGCAGCTTGAAAGTCCTGAACAGCCAATAACTTTTGTAAAGGACTATAATCAATACTGCATTCTGATTTCAGTGGTACTACACCAGTAGGGAAGTAAGTTTGTAAAAATTCTTTAGCTTTCCCGTATTCAGAGTTAAACAATATTTGATATACTTTGCCATCAACTAAACTGACTGGGGTCTCTTGCCTCTTATATAAAAATTCCATTAATATATCGAATCCATTATCGCCACAATTAGCTAACTGGGGAATCAGTTTTTGTTGAGTTTGAAGAGACCCATCGATTAATTGGATGCGGAGTGAATCAATATCGCTTGGATTGCCTGATAAAATCATAGGGTCTGTTGTCATACCATCTCTAAAATTTAATCTTCGTGATAGATAGTTTACAGAAAGTTACGCCTGGTAGAGAAATTTACTTCAACTCCTGATGAGTTTGGTTGTTTTGAGCAAATTTCCCTAAAGACCTTATAAACTCGCGCAAAATGTCGGTTTTTGTCCGACCCAGCGCTTGACAATGCGTTTCCAACATCGCAAACTCTTGCTCACTTACAAAGAATCGTGATTTCTCGCTTTCGGGTCATTGCTGCTATTTTGCTGTATATATATGACACTACACCACAAAGGGCGCCCGAAGAGAACATAAGAGAACAGAAATTACAAATACTTAACATTCACATCGCTTATGCTGATCACAGCTATCAGAAAAAATTATAGTACTAATGAACAAAAGTCATAATTAACAATTTGCTCGAAAAAAGCTATATAATTTCAGCATCGCCGACTCGCGCTGCATGGCACAAATGCATGTTCCGGGATTGGCAATTATGAATAGGCGCCTCATGATGTAAGAATAAAATAGGAAAATCTGCGTTTCCACACACAGGATATGTTAAAGACCCAAGTTATCGATGGGTTGATATTGTGTTGCAGCAAGAATTTTAGGAGTGTTGTTATGTACGAAAAGATTACCCCCCCAACAGCGGGAGAAAAAGTTACTTTCTTGAACGGTGAACCAGTAGTCCCAGATAATCCAATTATACCGTTTATTCGTGGAGATGGAACGGGGATCGATATTTGGCCAGCAACTCAGAGAGTTTTAGATGCAGCAGTTGAAACTGCATATAAAGGTAAACGTAAGATTAGCTGGTTCAAGGTTTATGCTGGTGATGAGGCGTGTGATTTATACGGAACATATCAGTATTTACCTCAAGATACTTTAACTGCGATTCAAGAATATGGTTTAGCAATTAAGGGTCCTCTTACCACTCCTGTTGGGGGTGGTATTCGTTCTTTAAATGTGGCTTTACGTCAAATTTTTGACCTTTACGCTTGCGTGCGCCCTTGTCGCTATTATGCTGGTACACCATCCCCTCACAAAAATCCAGAAAAGCTGGATGTAATTGTTTACCGTGAAAACACCGAAGATATTTATTTAGGTATTGAGTGGAAACAAGGTAGTGAAATTGGCGCCAAGTTAATCAAGCTGTTAAACGAAGAGCTTATACCAGCGACTCCTGAACACGGTAAAAAGCAAATCCCCCTAGATGCGGGTATTGGTATAAAACCGATTAGTAAAACAGGTTCGCAGCGTTTAGTTCGACGCGCGATTAAACACGCTCTCACGTTACCTAAACAAAAGCAGATGGTGACTTTGGTGCATAAAGGCAATATTATGAAGTATACCGAAGGTGCCTTTCGTGACTGGGGTTATGAACTTGCAACTCTGGAGTTTCGTAACGAGTGTGTTACTGAGCGCGAGTCATGGATTTTGGATAATAAAGACAAAAATTCTAATATTACGAATGAAGATAACGCACGGATGATAGACCCTGGATATGATGCGCTCACACCAGAGAAGCAAGCGCAAATAGTCCTTGAAGTTGAAACAGTTCTTAACACAATTTGGAATACCCACGGGTCAGGTAAGTGGAAAGATAAAATTATGGTCAACGACCGCATCGCTGACAGTATTTTTCAACAAATTCAAACTCGTCCCGATGAGTATTCGATTTTGGCGACGATGAACTTGAATGGAGATTATTTATCTGACGCTGCTGCCGCAATAGTTGGTGGGTTAGGAATGGGACCCGGCGCCAATATTGGTGACAAGTGTGCCGTTTTTGAAGCTACCCACGGAACGGCGCCGAAACACGCTGGTTTAGATCGAATCAACCCAGGTTCAGTAATATTATCTGGGGTAATGATGCTTGAATTTATGGGTTGGCAAGAAGCTGCTGACTTGATCAAAAAGGGACTCGGAGGCGCCATCGCAAACGGTCAAGTCACTTACGACTTAGCACGCTTGATTGAACCTCCAGTTAAACCACTCAAATGTTCCGAATTTGGCGAAGCAATAATTAAACAGTGGTAATCTGAGGAGTTTGAGAGCGTAAGAAGGTGGGAGAGTGAGACGCGCATTCCACACTCCCACACTTCTATACTCTTCACTAAGAATCATTTCATTTCAACCTTGCGGTCGAATAAAAATTTTTACAAATACTACGTGTGGATGGTGATTTCTATAGAGAGGCGCCGTTATGATTACCTATAGTGATTCTAGGGTACTAAGCTTATACTTTATTCATTTCGACTTTCAAACAAAGCGAAAACCTGTGTAAGCGTACATTTACTGCTTGTTGACTAGGAAGTAGCATTGAAGCTAATGAAATTTGCATAAAGTTACTGGGTGTTTAGATAGCGTGAATCAATTAATCGAAGAGCGTTATGTACACATTTTTACTAACGTGCAAGTACGGCCACAGCAGACTCTAGTTTAAGTAGTAATTAAAATAACTAAACTACAGCTACTTTTTACTTGATTAATAGCAGTGAAAATCATTATGGAAATTAGAAACATGACAACATCGACTCCTACTAGAGGTCAAATAGAACGTACACTTTCACAGCGTATTCAGGGTTTTTATCGTGAACAGTTAGGACATCAACCAAGTAAAGTGACTTGTCAATTAAATGACCGCAATTTATTAATAGTTATTGAAGATTCTATAACTCCACCGGAACAATTATTAGCACAGCAAGGTCATCAAGAGTTAGCCGAACAAGTACGATCAGACCTAGATGAAGCAATACGACCACAACTCAAAGAAATAATCGAAGAAATTTTGAGCGTAGAAGTGATTGAAGTACTTAGCGATGCAAAGCTAGACAGTGGTCGTACTGGAATAATTGCGATTTTAAGCGATTTGCCCAATTTTAGAGTTCCATCCGCTACTACTAAGTTACGGAGACGCGATGGGAATAATCATCGAAACGAAGAAGAATCAAATTAAATGTTCGTGCATATCTATTCCAGACACGAATCAAAAATTGCGTGAGGATTAGGTTTTGTTTTCAGGTGATAATAAATCTTAGATTCAAAGTCCTCAATCATAAAAGGCTTTGAAAGATAATCATCGAAACCTGCCTTACAAATTCGCTCCCGATCCTCCGCACCTGCTAATGCTGTAACCGCAATTACTGGTATTTGGTATGTTAGTGGCTCTCGCTTCAAAAGCCTTACTATCTCTATACCACTCAAACCAGGTAGTAAAACATCTAACAATATTAGGTCAGGTTGATGCTCCTTTGCTAATACTACAGCACTATAACTATCTTGCTGGCATATTAACCTGCAACCCATAGCTTCTAGAGCATACCTCATCAACAATAGATTATCCTCATTGTCTTCCACTGCTAAAATTAAGGGTGACAATGATTCTTGCACCTTGTCCTCATTCATAAATCCACGTGCCAGTTCCATTTTGTCTCCGAAAGACTCTTATTTGATTACTTCACTCACGAAATTTACACGAGGCATCCAACGAAAGGTAATACGCGCTTGTACTGGATTGGCTCGCATTCAATTTTAATGAGTCAGTCTGTCTTTGCTCGTTACTGGACTGAGGAAAGAACTTATTGACTAGAGCGACTGAAAATATGCTTCTTCGATTATATGAGAAAAAGTCGTCAGAGTATATCAGTATTTTTATTAAGTATTCACAAATTTTATTATCTCTTAAAATTCATGCAAGTCACACATCAAAACATCTAATTTTTTGTAACATTTGTTACAAAATAACGAAGATTCAGGAATTTAGGGTTCTGTTGACAGTTTTGTAGTATGTGTGTAACATAAAAGAATAGAAGCAAATTAATCAAATATCTATAAAGGAGGAAAACAATGCAAGCAACTTACTTAACAAAAAATCAACCGCAGCAAACAACTTCAGATACTAAGCACGTAAGTAAATTGGGCATTGTTTTCCTATATGAGCGAACACCGTTTGGGGCAAATTGTAATTGAGCGTCCGCGTAATGGAAGAAGAATTAGCCAAAAGAAAGTTACAGGTTATAAAAAGTTTCTCTACAAAATTACGCAGGAAGCGTGCGAAGATGGATTGTTTAGCCATTATTTGATCAAAAATAAGTGGCGTACAAAGTATTTCTCCGATAACTTATCTCCATTAGAGCGTTGGTTAAAATCCAAGGTAGGACAATCTTGGGATATTGTATACAGCGAACTTTGTCAGAAGATAGAAACCAGGACTTTAGCAGGACAACATCTGATTTCTCATTTATGGCAGATGGTAGAGCGGAATGTAATATTTGTTAATGGATTACCATATACCCAACAAACGTTACACCAAGATTATCCTCTAGGAAAATGGCAAGAAGTACTATATGTCCATCCAGAAACAGGCATTCTTTGTCTAGCAAAAAAGCTCCCAGTAACTCCCAGGAAAAAACCTGACGATTTGGTAGTGATAGATAAATACAAAGAGTATCGTAAGATAGACGATTTATGGTATTTGCTGACTTTTGAAGTTATTCCATGCGGCGCCATCAATAAGAATCTGCAATCAAAAACGCAATCTGAAATCAGAAATATAGATGGCAACATTTATATAGCTCGCAGGCGCCAGTGTAACAAAAAAGAAATCAAATGGATTTTGCAGCAGTTGAAATAATCCCCCCAACCCCCCTTAACAAGGGGGGCTTAAAGAGAAAATTTCTTTTCTTTCCCCCCCTTATTAAGGGGGGGTAGGGGGGATCACAATTAAATAGGAACAAAAAAACATGTCATACAAAACACTTGAAATACTCGAACAAATCAAAACCTTATCTGTGCTAGAAACAACCGAACTTGTCAAGCAAATTGAAGCAACATTCGATGTCGATACTTCGCGTCGTCAAACATCTTATACTATCAAACCCACAATTATAGACGATTTCGACATAGAAGTGCCTAGCGAATATGATGTAGTCATTGAAGCGGCGCCCACTGATAAAAAAATATCAGTGTTAAAAGCAGTGCGTCAAATTACAGATTTAGGTTTAAAAGAAGCCAAAGACTTTGTAGAGTCACTACCAAAAACCATCAAATATGGAATTAGCAAACCATTAGCTGAAGATATTAAAAAGCAGCTTGAAGATGCAGGCGCCTCTGTTTCAATTAAATAATTAATAATGATTTGAAAACTAGCTAAATAAAGAAGGTGTAAATGTGAAATGACAGACATATCAGCAAAATTAGTCCAAACCCTACGCAATAAAACCAATGCTGGAATGATGGACTGTAAAAAAGCATTAATTGCCTGTAATGGTGATATTGGTAAAGCAGAAGATTGGTTAAGAAAAAAAGGTATTACTTCAGCAGGAAATAAAGGTGAGCGCACTACAGCAGAAGGGGTAATTGGAAGCTATATACATACGGGTGGAAAAGTCGGTGTATTAGTAGAAGTTAACTGCGAAACAGATTTTGTCGCGCGTACAGAGGAATTTCAAACCCTTGTACGTAACATAGCGATGCAAATCGCAGCATCTCCAGATGTGGAGTATGTAAAAGTCGAAGATATTCCTGCTGACATAGTAGAAAAAGAAAAATCTATTGCAATGGGACGCGATGACCTAGCAAACAAGCCAGAAAACATTAGAGCCAAAATTGTTCTCGGAAGAGTTGAGAAGCTTTTAAAGGAAATGTGCTTACTTAGCCAAGCTTACGCACGTGACCCCAACATTACAATTGAGGAACTAATCAAGCAAAACATCGCCAAACTAGGAGAAAACATCCAAGTCAAACGTTTCGTTCGATATATTATGTAGCACGGGCGTCTCGCCTGTGCAGTCAATAAAGCGTCTCGCCAAAAAGCACAGGCGGGACGCCTATGCTACATTTGTTTTATTTTCCACAAATAACTAGAAACTAAATTAGTCACAATATGAGCAACAATAGGCACAAGTAAATTACCGCTAATTAAAGCGCTATAACCAAAAACAAATCCAACGATAGTAGCCCATGCGACATATGGCCACTGTTGGGGACCACTCAAATGTAAAACCCCAAAGCTGACGCTAGAAACAAACACAGCCAAATGACTGGCGCCTAAAGCAGGTAATAAAACCCCACGAAATAATAACTCTTCGCTTAACCCAGGTAACAAGCCCAACCAAATCAAATCAGGTAAAGCCAAAGGTTTTAAAACAATTTCGAGATAATAATCAGCACTGCGACGATAATCAGGACTAAAGCGATAAGCAACTCCACTCAACGCTGTAATTGCTAGTCCTAAAATAATACCTGAAAAAAATGCTGCTTCGTCCCAACGCCAAGCCATAAGTGGAACATTGGCAAATTGCAGGCAAATTTTGGCAATTATCCATAAAATAATCGCAGTTACTCCCATTGCTATCAGCACTTGGGTGCGAGTTAGGAATGGAATTTCTGGTTCTTGGTTTTGCTGTTGCGCCACGAGTAAATTAATTAATAGTTAGGAGTAGGGTGCGTGACGCCATTACAATTCATAAATAAAAGAATAATCTAGTAGCGTCACGCACCAGAGCCAGTTAATAGTTAATTATATTCAATAACCTAAGCGATGGGATTGTTGAAGTCAGTACAGAAGGATTGACGCCTGCTTTATGAGCTGCTATCACACCTACTGCTTCTAAATATGAACGTACCTGTAATGATTTTACCCCTAGTGGTTGAGATAAGACTTGAGAATGTGTTTCGTTTTCTTCTATTGTAACAATTAGACACTTTTGATTTAAACTTAGCAAAGCACTACAACCGCAAGCAGTCGCAGGAACAATCACAGCATCTATATGACTTGCCCAGATATCATTTGGTTCAGGAATATAGCCATGCTTATCTTTAACAATAAACTGCGGCGCCTTATTTAAGCCAACTAAGACACTTGGAAGAAAAGTATAACCTATTTCCTCCGCTGCCGAACGTGGCGACAAATTTATATCCAAAGGAGGAGGCAAAAAAGCAGGTGCATGGGCACATGGAACCTCAAACTCACGTACTATCAAATGACTAATCACCGCTTCGGCGCCAGCTATTAAGTCAACACCTTTACCCAAACGGTAATTTCTATCAGCTTCTTCATCAACTTCATCAGGAAACCGCGCGACAACAGCTACAGCATCGGCGCCTACCTTATTTATCAAAGTATCTGCTGCCCGTAATAAACTATCAGCATTACCAATAGTTCCCCAACTGGCGCCAGACTCTGAAGTACGTAATTCTACATTCAAAGGCGCATCCGTCACTACATAATCAGTAACCGTAATTCCCAAAGTCGCCCTAGCAGCATCAACCGCTTGTAACTGTCGTAATCTTAAATCCGGCTCAATACCCTGGTCTAAAAGCAAACCTATCTTATTATTATGAACCGGACGTAACCCCCAATCACCCGCCGCAAACCTATCAAGTCCATACCCTTCAACATACAACGCATTGGGAATATTCCAATACAACATGGCGCCGTTCATGACGTTAGGGTGCGTAATCAGTCTATCTACAACTTGTGCTAAAGTCTTTGC